>JAAERO010000344.1 GCA_024230315.1 Hyphomicrobium sp. | reverse complement strand
TCGTTTCAGCGACGACGTCAAACCGTCGATCAAAATCATCCCCAGACATACCCACTAACTCATTCTCCCAACGCGAAAACCACGCTTAAGAAGAACTACGTCTTAGTCATCCCGCAAGGCGGTCTTCACCGGATGCGTACGTCTTCGGTTTTGGCTTCGCCGTCGCTTTTTGACGGGCGTTGGTCTCCGATACAGCTTGCTTGGCGCGGTACTTGTCGCGTAGCCGCCTGATGAGTGAGGGATCCTCGATGCCGAGCGACCGGATAGCGGTTGTGGGCTTGAGTATGGGGTTAGCGGCGAGTAGCGCAGCGACGCGTGCGAGCTGCTGACTGTCGTCGATACCGCTACCCTTCGGACGCCCTTGGCGCGCAGTTGCGCTGGCCATATTCAATCCCATGCCAATCGATTCGTCGTCAGCAATTGTGTGGAGGAGACGAGTCTGAACCAAGGATAATAAATATGTATCAGGGGCCTACGGGCGACAATTGAGATATAATGTTGCGAAAATGCATCCAAAAACTTGTATCCAATACCTGAAGTGACTGCGCTTGGAACTACAACTCGCATGCCTGCTGCAAACCAGAGCGGCGTCTGCTTTGTTGCATTCTCCTGTCTAAGACAGTAGGCCGTTTGCGCGCGCTAGGGTGTCGAGCGGTTTTTGCGGCCTTGCGCCGACGTGGGAAATAATTTCGGAAGCGGCAAGGCTGCCAAGCTTCCCAGCGTTTTCTAACGACAGACCTTGCGTTAGGCCAAACAAGAATCCAGCCGCATAGAGGTCACCGGCGCCTGTGAGATCCACGACGTTCTCAACCGGCACGACGGGAATGGAGATTTTTTCTTCACCAGAGAGAATGAGAGAGCCGTGGGCGCTGCGCGTGAGGACGGCGAGCTTGCTATCGGACGCGGCCCGGCGCGCCGCCTCGTCGAAATTCGATGTCTCGTAGAGCGCAGTGATCTCGCTTTCATTGGCAAATAAAATGTCGACGTTTGAGCGAATGAGTTCCAAGAACTCGACGCGATGGCGATCAACACAAAATCCGTCCGATAGCGTTAGCGCGACTTTGCGTCCAGCTTTGGCAGCGACGCTCGCTGCTTGGCGGAATGCCGCCTTGGCCTCGGGCTGGTCGAACAGATAGCCCTCAAGATAAACGATCGCTGACGACTCTATAAGCGCCGGGTCGACCTCGCCTTGATCAAGATTGGTACTGATGCCGAGAAAGGTATTCATCGTACGCTCGCCATCGGGTGTCACGAGAATGAGTGAGCGCGAGGTGGGGCCCTTTCCCGCGGCGGCCGCAGTTTTGAAGGCAACGTTAGCAGCACGAATGTCGTGCGCGAAGATGCGGCCGAACTCGTCGTCGGCGATCTTACCAATAAAGGCAGCGCTGCCACCAAGGGAAGCGATTCCAACCATTGTGTTTGCAGCCGAGCCACCCGAGACCTCGATGCCGGGTCCCATGGTGCCGTACAGCGTTTCAATGGTAGCGGCTTCGACGAGGCGCATATGGCTCTTGGGGGTGCCATGGTGCTCAAGGAAGGCGTCGTCGCAGCGGCCAATGATGTCGACGATGGCATTGCCAATGCCAACGACGTCGTAGCATGTGTCGGTCATGAGATCCCCGGGGTTTAGAGTGCCGCGCACTATAGGCAGCGATCGCAGAGGGGCAAGTTTTCTCAGAGAAATAGGGCTAGCTACGTCTTCTAACGTTGGCCGGCACGGGCGGCAGTAGCCAGATCGAGCAGTAGCTGTTCTGTTATCGCCTCTTGGAGCGTGCCGGAAAGGCGAGCGGATTTTGCCGCCCGCCCGGCGCGACGGACGGCCTCGGCAAGACGCGCAGACGACCAGGTGCGTATTTGCCGGGCGATCGTGTCTTTTTGCTTAAAATGAATTGGTGGCCGGAAGTTGCGCAACACCTCCTCAAACGAGCGACCCGCGTCAAGCTCGCAGCGAATGCGATGCAGGCGGTGGATATAGCGCTGTAGAGCCAGGATGATGACTTGCGCGTCCGGTCCGGAGGTCAATGCGCGTGCGAACTCGCTGACGGCACGAGCAGAGTCGCCCGAGGCTGCAGCGCTTACGACCTTGTCGATAGTAAGTTCAGATGCATCTCCGACGATAGCATCGATGTCGCCGGCATCAATCTGGGTCTTGCCCTTGGCATAGAGCGCAAGCTTTTCGATCTCGCCGCGCGACAACGCCCGGTCTGCGCCAACGCGTGCCAGAAGGAGATCGCGCGCTTCGGGATCAATTGTGAGACCGTACGATTTGAGCGTTTGACTGATAAGCGATTCGAGATCGCGCGCCTCGTCGGGATAACAAGCGACGGCAGCTGCCTTGCTCGATTTTTCGAAGAGAGACCGCAGGGAATCGTTGGGGCGCAAATTTCCAGCTTCGACGATCAATGTCGAAGCAAGCTTATCCTCGTCGAGGAGCGGTTTAATGGCGGTTGTTCCGATCCGCCGACCTGTCGTTGCGCGTACGATCTTGGTGCCCCCGAACATCGGCACGGTCTGCAGCTCAACGGCCAGGCGTTCTGGATCTGTGTCGAGGTCGGCATCGTCGAGGCGAATGATTTCTCCGTGAGGATCCTCACGCTGCGCGATCAATGTAGCAAGTGCACGTGCGCGCTCGGCAACGAGACCGGCATCAGTTCCGTAGAACAGTATGGCGGACTGGCGCGGACCAGGCGGCCTGAGAAAGCTTTGAGCCTGATGAGCCTTGACGGCGACCATGAGGCGTTACCGCGAAAGAGAGAAATAGTGCGCCATCAAGATGGGCTCACTTCAGGCGGCGCCCGAAAGGAAAGCGGCCAACCGCGACTTGAGTTCGTTCCCGATTGTCCGCGCGGCGCGATCTTCGGCATTTTTGCGCGCACGAACATTGGCGAAGACTGAATCGAAACGCTGGAATGGCGATCGTCCAAAGCTCTTGCCCTGGAGCATGACGGTATTATCGGACATCCGGATCAGTTTGAACGAGGCATCAAGATTATAAGTACTGCCGAGAGAATCACCGTCGATGCGAACGAGCGTGGCCGTGATGGATTCACGAATGACGATGTTGAGGCGGTAAGCCGGCCTAGAGGGTAGATCCCCTGCGGTCGACTGGAAAATCAGCTCGTTGCGCAAGCGCTGACCGACGCGTCCAGGAATCGGCGCGATGTCGATTTGGGCTAGTTTCTCGTTGACGTCAGTTCCGACAACGGCCGGCGAGGCATAGAGGGGACGGAACCCGCCGTTGCCACACCCCGTCGCAAGCATGGGCATCGCTGCGCACGCCAAAACAACCCAAATTGTCGATCGGTGGCTGTTAGCCCGCATCGATCGCCCCTGTATTTGATCGTTAGCCGACCACATTCACGATCCTCTGCGGCACAACGATGACCTTTTTGACCGGGCGACCATTGAGGGCGCGCACCACAGGCTCAAGCTTCAAGGCTGCCGCCTCGATTTCGTCCGAGCCAGCGGTTCGGGCAATTGTCAGCTCGTCTCTCCGCGTACCATTCACCTGTACGGCAATGGTGATCGTATCGTCAACGAGCAACGCGGCTTCGGTCTCCGGCCACGGTTGATTAGCCAACAATGTGTTGTATCCGAGCCTCGCCCAGCATTCTTCGGCCAAATGCGGCATCATAGGGCAGATTATCTGCACCAAGAGTTCAAGTGATTCGCGCACGGCCCAGGGTAGGCCTTCGCCCGCCGCCTGGTCCGCCGATTTTCCAATTGCTGTGCCAAGAACATTTGCGAACTCGTAGATTTGGGCAACCGCCACATTGAAACGCAGGCTTTCGAAGTCCTTCGCCACGTGATCCAGCGTCCTATGCGCCGCCCGGCGTAACACCGCCGCCTCGGCACCAAATTCCTTAGGACGCGCTGCGCCTTTTTTGGCAGCCGCTTCGATCCCCTGATCCACCAGTCGCCAAATGCGCTGCACAAAGCGCCGCGCGCCCTCGACGCCGACGTCGGTGTAGATTACGTCGCGCTCAGGCGGGCTGTCGGAAAGGACAAACCAGCGTGCGACATCGGCGCCGTACTTGGTGACGAACGCGTCGAGGTCCACGGTGTTCTTGCGCGACTTCGACATCTTCTCAACGGGGCCGATTATGGCCTGCTCACCCGTCGCGATCTCAACAGCGCCGCGCGCATCGCCCTCGCCCTCAACGCGCACCTGCCCAGGCAGCAACCAGTAGCCAGCGGGCGACTTGTACGTTTCGTGAGTCACCATGCCTTGTGTGAAAAGTGCAGCGAACGGCTCACGCACGTTCTTTGTCAGCTTCAAGTGGCCGGTATCGCAGATCGCGCGAGTGAAGAAGCGCGAGTAGAGCAAATGCAAAATCGCATGCTCGATACCGCCAATGTATTGATCGACGGGAAGCCAATAGGCCGCCGCCTTCTGGTCGACTGGAGTGGCGGAATGAGCCCCTGTGAAGCGGACGAAATACCATGAGCTGTCTACAAACGTGTCCATAGTATCGGTTTCCCGCTGGGCATCCTTGCCGCACTTGGGACAGGCGACATGTTTCCATGTGGGATGACGGTCGAGGGGGTTGCCGGGCTGGTCGAAGCTGGCATCATCGGGCAAGCGGACGGGCAGGTCCTCGTCGAGAACGGGCACAACACCACAAGCTTCGCAATGAATCACGGGGATGGGGCAGCCCCAATAACGCTGGCGCGAGATGCCCCAGTCGCGCAGGCGGTAGTTCACCTTGCGCTTGCCGACGGGTTTTTTTGCAAGCGGAATCGTCTCGAGTTTCTTGGCGGCTGCTTCGAACGCCGCATCGGTGTCGAGACCGTCCAGAAAGCCGGAGTTGATCATGGTTCCATCACCGTCGAAGGCTTTGTCCTTGATGGTGAACGTCTTGCCATCCTTACCGGGAGGCAGGATCACGGGAACGACCGGCAGTTCGTACTTGCGCGCAAAGTCGAGATCGCGCTGATCGCCCGATGGGCATCCGAAGATGGCGCCCGTGCCGTACTCCATGAGGATGAAGTTGGCGACATAGACCGGCAGCGTCCACGTCTTGTCGAAGGGGTGAATGGCACGGATGCCCGTATCAAGGCCCCTTTTCTCAGCCGTTTCCAGCTCTGCTACGGATGTGCCGACGTTACGGCACTCCTCGCAAAAGGCGGCGAGTTCCGGGTTGTCCTTGGCTGCGGCTTGTGCGAGCGGATGGTCAGGTGCCAATGCGACGAATGATGCGCCAAACAGCGTGTCCGGTCGCGTCGTGTAGACCTCGACTTCCCGCTGGCCCTTCGGCGCCGTATTCTTATCGAGCGCAAAACGTACAAGTAGTCCTTCGGAACGGCCAATCCAGTTCGCCTGCATCAAGCGAACCTTTTCGGGCCATTTCTCCAACGCTTGCATGGCCTCAAGCAGCTCGTCGGCGTAACCTGTAATCTTGAAGAACCACTGCGTGAGCTCCCTCTGCTCGACGAGCGCGCCCGAGCGCCAACCTCGCCCATCGATCACTTGCTCGTTGGCGAGCACGGTGTGGTCAACAGGATCCCAGTTGACCCTTGACGACTTGCGATAAGCGAGGCCCTTCTTCAGCAAGTCGAGGAAGAGCTTCTGTTGGTGCTGGTAATAGTCCAGCGAGCACGTTGCTATCTCGCGCGACCAATCAAGTGACAGCCCCATAGATTTGAGCTGACTCTTCATCGTCTCGATATTTTGATGGGTCCATTCAGCAGGATGGACCTTGTGCTCCATGGCCGCGTTCTCGGCCGGCATGCCGAACGCGTCCCATCCCATGGGATGAAGCACGTTGAAGCCCTTTGCGCGCTTGTAACGGGCGAAGACGTCGCCCATGGTGTAGTTGCGCGAGTGGCCAACATGGATACGCCCCGACGGGTAGGGGAACATCTCAAGCACGTAGCATTTCGGCCGGGGATCGGCGTTGGGGGCGTGAAAGACGTCTGCTTTCTCCCAGACCTCTTGCCAATGCTTTTCCCGTTCGGGCGCGTCGTATCGTTCAGTGGCCATGCGGCGTCAATCTCTTGAGTGTTTTCTTGAAGGGCGTTGGGCGCCGTAATAAGCTTGAAATGTAAAAGGCGGTCAAGACAGCAATCTCATGGCACAAACACCTGAGATGTCGAGTACGCCGGCAAAACAGCTGGAGGGGGTCCGCGCACGGATTGCGGCAGCGGCGCGCTCTGCCGGTCGTGACGCAGCCGACGTCGAGTTGATCGCTGTCTCCAAGACCTTTGAGGCGCCCGGGATCCTGCCCGTCCTTCAAGCCGGCCACCTACTGTTCGGCGAGAACCGCGTTCAGGAAGCCAAGCGAAAGTGGCCGGCTCTCAAGGCTCAATTTCCCGATACAAAGCTGCACCTTGTCGGTCCGCTACAGTCGAACAAGGTCAAGGAGGCGGTGGAGCTGTTCGATGCAATCCACGCTATCGACCGGGTCAAGATCGCCAGAGCCATTGCTGCTGAAATGACAAAGCAGGCCAAGCGGCTCCAACTCTTCGTTCAGGTCAACACCGGCGAGGAACCGCAAAAGGCAGGTGTTTCGCCAAAGGAGGCCGCTGCCTTTGTGGCGATGTGCCGCGACGACCTGAAGCTGGATATCGCCGGCCTGATGTGCATCCCGCCGGTAGACGAGGAGCCGGCCGTTCATTTTGCCCTTCTGGCAAAATTTGCCGATGAACTCAGCCTCCAGGGCCTGAGCATGGGCATGAGCGATGATTTCGAGACTGCCATCGAATTTGGCGCCACTCACGTGCGCGTCGGCAGCGCTATCTTCGGAATGCGCACTACAGCCTAGAGCCTGATCGTTTCACTTGGAGGCGCGAATTGCGTCCAAGTGAAACGTGAATCAGTCTCTAGGGCACCTCGAACAATGGCGCCTTTGGCTTTGTGGGTGCCGGCGGCGCGGCGTCAGGCGCGGTTGCGATGCTGGTCTGCCGCCTTCGCGGCGGTCTTTGCGTTACCCTCAGGCCGTCTTGCAACGCCTTGGACGCAATTG
>JAAERO010000343.1 GCA_024230315.1 Hyphomicrobium sp. | reverse complement strand
TGATACCCGCTTTGATACCCGCAAATCGCCGGGATGCCAATGGACCGCCTTGGATAGGAATGGATATAACTATATGATGTTATGCGACTTTATGAGGGTAGTCGGACCTTGGCGGACGGTGCTGGATGCGGATACCGCTTAATGACCTCAACCCTCCAGAAAACTTTGACGATGGACACTTTTGGATTGCTTCGTCTTGCCCAATGGCATTGCCGCACGAGCTCAGCGGAACGCCTCTACATTAACGTGAAAGGCATCGTCAAAAAGGACAGCATCTATTTCATAATTGGCATTGCGAACTCGGCGCCATTTGCCATGGTGGCAGGCCAGCGCTGCATAATCGACTTCTGCTTCGTATAGAACCGTACGCCTTCCTCACCGTAAGCATGCATGTCGCCGAACATGCTTTTCTTCCAACCGCCGAACCCGTGCCAAGCCATCGGAACGGGAATGGGGACGTTGATACCAACCATGCCAGCCTGTACGCGGCGGCCGAACTCTCGAGCGACGTTGCCGTCCTGCGTGTAGCAGCTCACGCCATTGGCAAACTCGTGCCTGTTGGCGATCTCAAGGGCTTCCTCAAAATTGTTCGCCCGCATGCAAGACAGTACCGGTCCAAAGATCTCTTCCTTGTAGATCGTCATCTCAGGGGTCACGCGATCGAACAACGTCGCGCCGAGGAAGAATCCGCCCTCGTAGTCGGGCACCTGATATCCACGTCCGTCGAGCACCAACTCGGCGCCTTCGCAGATGCCTTTTTCGATGTAACCTGCGATGCGCTGGCGCGCCGCTTCAGTGACGACCGGACCCATTTCACTGGTGTCGACCAAGCCACTGCCGATCTTGAGATCGCGGGCCCGCTCCGTGAGTTTCGGCATTACCCTATCGGCGGCCTTACCCACCAGAACAGCGACAGAGATCGCCATACAGCGTTCGCCGGCTGAACCATAAGATGCACCGATGAGCCCATCGACCGCTTTGTCGATGTCGGCATCTGGCATCACAACCAGATGATTTTTTGCGCTACCCAGCGCCTGTACGCGCTTCCCGTAATGTGCTCCCGTCTCATAGACGTAGTTTGCGATTGGGGTGCTACCAACGAATGATACTGCCGCGACATCCGGATGGCTCAAAAGTGCGTCGACGGCCTCCTTGTCACCCTGCACGACGTTAAAGAGGCCGTCAGGAAGACCGGCTTTTTTCAACAGGTCTGCGACGATGAGCGAAGGTGTTGGATCAATCGGACTGGGTTTCAGAACGAATGCGTTGCCGCAAGCGATTGCAATGGGGTACATCCAAGCCGGTACCATGAAAGGAAAATTGAACGGCGTGACACCGGCTACGACACCGACCGGCTGACGCAGTGTCCAATTGTCCATGCCCTGCGATACCTGATCGGTGAAGTCGCCCTTAAGCAGTTGCGGAATGCCGCATGCGAACTCAACTACATCAATGCCGCGCTCGACTTCGCCGCGGGCATCCAAGAACACTTTCCCGTGCTCACTAGTGATGGCTTGAGCGAGTAAATCCTTGTGTTCATTCAACAGTGCAAGAAACCGGTTCAGCAACCGCCCCCGGCCGACCGGAGGCGTGTCTGCCCACTGCGGAAACGCCGACTTTGCCGCTTCAACCGCGGCATTCACGTCCGGCGCGGTCGACATTGTAACATGTGACGTTGTGACCCCCGTTGCTGGGTTGAAGATGCCTTGAGATCGGCCGCTCGCTGTGGCTCTCCGCTCACCGCCGACATAGTTTTCAACAACTGGAATGCTCTGGTCTTTGACATTGACGTTCATTGGACTCCTCACCACCAAGGTTTCTGGGCTTTGAGAATGCGATTTAATATTTTCCGGGTGTCGCTTCCTGTTCCTTGCTTGAAGGTATCAGACATGAATATTCCTTTTGTGCACGGACTGCCTACGTCGAAGTGGCCTGAGGTGGGGCATGGTTTCCGTGGGCACGGTCTTGTTGAGCTAGTGAACTAAGAGAGTACCTGGGTCATCTGGCTTCGTGATGCATGTTCCCCCTCAGAACTTTTCGGATAAATTGGTGTTAATTTAGTAAGGGTCGTTTCTGGGACATCGTAGCCTTTCAAAGAGCGAAGATGGGACAAAAGCGGGATGCGGACATACGAATACTGTGCGTGCTCTTTCTGTGACCCTCAACGCATGCCAGCCATAAAAAAACACCCATTCCTGAGAGCCGCGTGGCGGAGCGCTCACGGCAAACGTCTCCGCCCCATACACAAAAACGCGTCCCAAAAATAGATTGTTATCACCTGAGCACCGAGCACGCCGTCACCCGTCTTAGGTCTTTGCCCAAGTATGCGTTCTCATGCGCTTCGTTGAGTGCGTCACAGGCGCGGCGTTATGGTGAGCGCTGTCAAGCTGAGGGACGATCAGGCCGCCTTTGGTGTCACGCGCACGTCTTAAGTAACAGGTTTGCGCCAAGGCGCGTTGACCTCGACGTGCATGGCATCGGCGCACAGTGCGCGCTCTTTGCCGGAATTGCAATCGGCACGCATCCGCATAGGGAGCGCGCATATGGCTGTGAACGAAGCAACCGCGGGGTTTCACCGGCAAGAAGGCATGAGTTCCGAAGAGAAGCGCGTGATATTCGCGTCTTCACTTGGCACCGTTTTTGAGTGGTACGATTTCTATCTCTATGCCACGCTCGCCCCGTTTTTCGCCGCGTTGTTCTTTCCTCCAGGAAACGACACGGCGGCGTTGCTCTCTGCGTTTACCACCTATGCAGCCGGCTTTCTCGTGCGCCCCGTTGGTGCAATCATTTTCGGCCGCATCGGTGATCTGGCTGGCCGCAAATACACGTTCCTTATCACGATCCTTGTTATGGGGTCTGCGACATTCGCCGTCGGGCTCTTGCCGACGTTCGCCTCGATCGGTTGGCTGGCGCCCGTCTTGCTCGTATCGCTGCGCCTCCTTCAGGGGCTTGCGCTCGGTGGCGAATATGGCGGCGCTGCAACCTACGTAGCCGAGCACGCCAAACCGCATCAACGTGGTTTTGCAACGAGTTGGATTCAGACAACAGCGACGCTTGGGTTCTTCCTGGCGCTACTCGTCATTGGCGCGTGCCGATTCTTGCTTTTCGAGCCAGGCGATTTCGCTGAATGGGGCTGGCGCTTGCCTTTTCTCGTCTCCCTAATCCTGCTGGTCTTTTCCGTCTACATACGTTTGAAGCTCAACGAGAGCCCGATCTTCACCCAGATGCAGAATGAGGGCAAAGGCTCCAAAGCCCCCATCACCGAGAGCTTCTTTCGTTACCCAAACAACAAGTACGTCCTCTTGGCGCTTCTTGGCGGGACGGCCGGGATGGGCATCGTCTGGTACACGGGCCAATTCTATGCGTTGTTTTTCTTGACGATCACACTGAAGGTTGAGCTGCTGACTGCCTACCTTCTGGTTGGGACATCGTTGCTTATCGGCACGCCGCTGTTTGTCTTCTTCGGCTGGCTCAGCGACAAGATCGGCCGCTTGAAAATCATTCTGGCGGGATGCTTGTTGGCGGCATTGACATACTTCCCGCTGTTCGGGGCCCTGGCGCACTACGTCAATCCTGACTTGGAATCCTTCCAGAACAACAATCCGATCGTACTCACCGCCGACACGTCGAATTGCCAACTGCACATTTTTGTCTGGCCGTGGTCAGAGTTCTCCGATTGCGACCACGCTAAGGATCTCCTCAACCAGTTGGGGCTGTCATTCGCGATCGTCGATGCACCCGCTGGAACAGAGACCATCAAGGTCCAGATCGGCGAAACCGTGATCGATGGCTGGAATGCCGAGACTTGGCGTAAAGCCCTGGTAACGGCGGGCTATCCGGAGAAAGCGGACCCGGCCAAGATCAATTGGCCGATGACTCTCGGGATCCTGACGATCTTCCTCGTCTACGCCACGATGGTCTACGGGCCGATCGCAGCATTCCTTGTCGAACTGTTCCCCACCAGCATTCGCTACACGTCCATGTCGCTGCCCTACCACATCGGTGCCGGCTGGTTTGGCGGCATGTTGCCTTTGGTGACAACGGCGATAGCGGCGGCAACTGGCAATATCTACAATGGCCTGTGGTATCCGATTATCGTGGCGCTCATGACGGTAGTGGTGGGCTCGCTATTCCTGCGAGAAACGAAGAACCGGGACATCACGGCGTGATATCCGCACTCAGTGTGAGTAGATCGCGACCCTCATTCCCTGCGGTCTTCACCGGATGCATACGACCGTACCGCCTCCACCAGGGACGTAATCGGCGGCTGAAGCAGCACGGCATAGAACCGTCGCTTGTTGCTTCCGTCTATTGGTGATGACCAAGCGTAGAGGAGACCCCGGCTCTCACTTCTCTCACTGTAGGGCACCTCGAACAATGGCGCTTTTGGCTTTGTGGGTGCCGGCGGCGCGGCGTCAGGCGCGGTTGCGATGCTGGTCTGCCGCCTTCGCGGCGGCCTTTGCGTTACCCTCAGGCCGTCTTGCAACGCCTTGGACGCAATT
>JAAERO010000342.1 GCA_024230315.1 Hyphomicrobium sp. | reverse complement strand
TGCGTCCAAGGCGTTGCAAGACGGCCTGAGGGTAACGCAAAGGCCGCCGCGAAGGCGGCAGACCAGCATCGCAACCGCGCCTGACGCCGCGCCGCCGGCACCCACAAAGCCAAAGGCGCCATTGTTCGAGGTGCCCTGTAGGCAAATCGCATGTCGCTTGCCGGCGTTCCTTCCAACCCGCGGCCTTCTGTGCCCGGCTGCCACTGGATAACCTCCTCAATCTTTTTCGCCAGCTCCAGGTCCTTTGATGTGATCCCCTTGGCTGTATGTGTCATGAGACGCACTTCGACCCAAGCATAGGAGGCTGTAATGTCGGGATGGTGCCAGGCCGCCTCAGCAAGATGGCCCACAGTGCCAATCACCATGACCGTACCCTTCCAGCTGTTGGTCTTGTATGTTCTGCGGATCCAGCCGTTCTCTAGATGCCATTTTGGCAGGTTCTGCTGGAGCCGAGCGGTAACCTCGACATCCGGCATGGGCTTTTCACTCTCCGCTGCCATGGTGTTCACTCCTCATGTTTCGTGGGCATTCACTCCCATAGGTTCAACGTAATGCCTCTGGCCGACGCAACGCAAACCCCATCCACCGAGGACAGAAGCTCCGCGCAGAAACGTGCGCGTGCAGCGGAGGGCGCGGTGCGTGTCGTGGCGCCGGCCCGGCTGCACTTGGGTTTTCTCGACCTCAATGGCGGGCTTGGCCGGCGGTTTGGCAGCATCGGTCTTGCCATTGATCAGCCGCGTACGGAACTAACTCTCGCGCGGAGCCCGACATCGATCGCCGATGGCCCAGACAGCAAGAGGGCTCTGGCGGCGCTCGACCGTTTTGTGGCGGCGCTTTCGCTCGATAAATCCTACCGGATCGATATCCAAAGTGCCATCCCGCCGCATTCCGGACTCGGTTCGGGCACCCAGCTTGCGCTTGCCGTTGGTTCAGCACTGACCGTGCTCGAAGGACTGGGCCACAGCCCAGCCTCCCTCGGCGAGTTGGTTGATCGAGGCGCGCGCTCAGCCATTGGCATGGCATCGTTCAAAGACGGCGGATTTATCGTTGATGGGGGACGTGGCCCTGAAGCAAAGCCGCCGTCCATTCTGATGCGCACCGCCTTTCCCGAAGCGTGGCGTATACTGCTGATACTCGACAGACGTACCGTCGGCGTGCACGGCGAAGCAGAGGCGCAGGTGTTTGCCGCTCTGCCCCCGCTCCCCGAGACCGCCGCTGCGCATGTTTGCCGGCTCGTCCTCATGCAACTGGCACCGGGATTGATCGAAAGCGACATCGGGATTTTCGGCAGCGCCGTCAGTGAAATACAATCGATCATTGGAGGCCACTTTGCCGCGGCTCAGGGAGGGCCTTGGAGCAGCGCGGCAGTCGGACGCATTGCTGAGGCACTCAAAACCGTCGGCGCTTATGGTATCGGCCAGAGCTCGTGGGGTCCCACTGGATTTGCGTTCGCACCGACCCAAGAAATTGCCGATCGCCTCTATGAATCTGTGATCAAAAACGCTAGAGCCGAAGGCCTTGAAATCTTGATTGGTTGCGGCCGCAATAGGGGCGCTTCTGTCGAACGGATAATGAACACAAATTCCGAAAGCCCCGAGGGAGGACAAACATGAGCGACGCTACCCCTATTTTGCATATGTTGTCGCCGCAAAAACACATAAGCCCCTTTGACGTGAACATGGCCGCGGACGCTGGTTACAAGGTGATTGTCCCCTATATCAACGTCACCCTGGAAGATGTGACGGCTCTCACACAAGACGCTATCTTTTCACGCCCGCCAAATGATGGCGTACGCACGGGCCTCTTCATCGGCGGTAAGGACGCGCTCCTGTCGCTTGACATGATGGAAGCCTCTAAGAAGGCACGGGTCCCGCCATTCGGCCTTTCAACCTTTGCCGACCCTGCTGGATCCTTCACAACAGCGGCGGCTATGGTCGCCTGCGTGGAGCGCGTGCTGCGGCTCAAATTTGGGCGGACTTGGAAAGACACGCGCGTCACCGTCTTCGGCGCCACGGGCGTTGTGGGCTTTGCCGCCTCCATCATCGCCGCGATGGAGGGCGCCAAGGTGAGGCTGGTCGCCCATCGCGGTGTGGAGCGTGTCGTAAAGTCGGCTGCCGTCTCTAAGGAACGCTTCGGCGTCGATCTGGAGCCCGCCCCCGGCGAGACGGAAGAGCAAAAGATAGGCATCATCTCTGATGCCCAGGTGATTTTCGTCGCAGCGGCCGCCGGAGTTCGGGTGATCACCGCTGAAAACAAGCAACAAGCTAAGGACTTGCTTGTCATCGCCGACGTCAACGCCGTGCCACCGCCGGGCGTTGAGGGCATGGAACTGTTCATGGACGGCGCGCCGCTTCCCGGCTGCGATGCTCTTGGCGTAGGCCCGCTCGCTATTGGGGACGTCAAGTACAAGACGGAAGCGGGCCTCTTCAAACGCATGATTACATCGCCTGAGCCCGTTCATTTCGATTTCCGCGATGCCTTCCAATTGGCGCGGACGTTCACGACTTGACCGGCAAGTCCATTCTGATCGCCGCACTGTCTGGGCGGGCGCTCGCCGATGCCGCCCGGCGCGCAGGGTTCGTTCCTCTCGTCGTCGACGCATTTGGTGACGAGGATACGCGCGCACACGCCGGGGCCCTCCAATGTCTTGAGAGCACCACCCAGACCGGTTTTCGTCACCGTCCCCTGCTTGCGGCGTTGGATGCGCTCCACCGCGAAGCAGCGCAGCCCGTTATAGGCCTCGTGCTTGGCTCAGGGTTTGAGGCTACGCCCAAGCTTCTCGTCGCGCTCGCAAAGCGTTACCCGCTCCTCGGCAACGACGCCGCAGCGATCGCGCGTTCCAAGAACCCCGCCACGTTTTTCCCCTTACTTGAAAAACTAGGGATTCCCCATCCCAAAACGTGCTTGGAGATGCCGCAGGACACGACCGGCTGGCTTTCTAAGCGCACTGGCGGCAGCGGCGGCACTCACGTTATGCCTTGCACGAGCCAAACGAAGGCTCGCCGTGGCCGCTACTTCCAGCGCCTCATCAAAGGTACCGCCCTCTCCGTGCTCGCCGTCGCTGAATACGACCGTCTCCACATTGTTGGCATCAGCCGCCAGTGGTGCACCGAAACTGAACCGAAGCCTTTCCGGTACGGCGGCGCGGCCGGCCCCTTCCATCCTAATAAAGACGTCGAGGCCGCGATGTTTGCGACCGTCGAGGCCGTTTCGCAGGCGCTTGGGCTCGTTGGACTTCTCTCGTTCGACTTTATACTCGCAGACGGCGCATCCTATCTATTGGATGTCAATCCGCGTCCTGGCGCCACGCTCGACATCTTTGACGATGCAAACGGTCGTCTTTTTCTTGCGCACATCGCAGCCTGCACTGGCGAAAACATCACGTTCCCGGCCCGGCCAACGCCAGGCGCTCGCGCCGCCGCTATCCTCTATGCCGACCAGAACCCACTCACGGTTAACAGGCTTGCTTGGCCCAATTGGGTAGCTGACCGGCCACGGCCAGGCACACGCATTCCTCGTGCCCGTCCAATCGCTACAGTGTCTGGCGATGGCGCCGATGCCACGGATGCAGAGCTAAAATGCCGTCAGCGCTTGGACGAACTGGCCCACATGCTATATGGACTACCGCGAAACAGGGAACGTATCAATGCAGAAGTATATCGGGCCCACTCCGAGCGTCTCAGCGGGAGCGGCCAAACTCGTTGAAGCCCTCGTCGCGAACGCCGGTGCCCTGCGTTGCGTCGTAAGCAAGGGAGCGGCGGGCGAGAGACTCATCGACCTAGGTGCGGCGACGCTCGGAGGTCTGGAGGCCGGACGCCAGCTTGCTGAAATATGCATGGGCGGCCTCGGCGTCGTCACCATCAACACCGCCTCAGGACTCGCGCGCTGGCCGCTCGGCGTGACCGTCCATACCTCCAATCCCGTTATTTCGTGCTTGGGCAGCCAGTATGGTGGCTGGACCATGAGCGATGAAGAGACTGGCTTCTTTGCGCTCGGTTCGGGGCCAGCCCGTGCGTTAGCGCGCAAGGAGGAACTCTTCAAAGAGCTTGATTATGCGGACCATTTCAACAAAGGGACGCTGGTCATCGAAGGCGATAATCCGCCCCCGCCAGCACTCGTAAAGCGCATCGTGAGCGACTGCGGCATTGCCGTTGGCGATCTCACGATCCTTTGCGCGCCCACCGGCAGCCACGCTGGCACTGCACAGGTCGTTGCACGCGTGCTCGAGGCTGCGCTGCACAAAGCACACGAGCTTCACTTCCCCCTCGACAACATCGTGGATGGCGTCGGCACCGCACCACTTCCCCCGCCAGTCCCCGACTTCGTGAAAGCCATGGGGCGCACCAACGACGCGATCATCTATGGTGGACGCGTACAGCTCTACGTCCAGGGCAGCAACGAAGCCGCGCAAAAGCTCGCTGAGCAGTTGCCCAGCCGCGGCAGCTCTGCTTACGGCAAGCCGTTCGCGGAGGCTTTCGCCGCGGTCGATGGCGACTTTTATAAGATCGATCCCATGCTCTTTAGTCCGGCCCAGGTGACCGTATCCAATCTCGACACCGGGTCTTCATTCCACGCTGGCGAACTTGCTCCAGAAATCGTCGACGCAAGCTTCCGCTGAGGCCTTCCAGGGCGGCGGACCGCGCATAGCGCTCTTCCTTGAGGAGGAGAGCGGCTACTGGCACGTGCGCCGCCTCGCCGAAGCCATGCGCCGCCGCGGCGCCTTCGTCGTCATCACCTCTCTGCCCCGCTGCGCCTTCGACACTGAAGCGCCCAGCGGATTGGATATCCCGGGCTTTGATGGCGGCCTTCCAGATGGCGTTTTCGTGCGCGCGATCTCGGCGGGTACGTTGGAACAGATCACGTTCCGGCTAGGCATTTTACACGCCCTTCGCGAAAGCGGGGTGCGCGTGTGGAACGATGCCCGCGCTATTGAACGCAGCGTAGACAAATCAATGACGACGTTCTTGTTGCACAAGGCCGGTATCCCGACGCCAAGAACGCGCACCGTGGAGGGTGATGCCCCAGCAAGCGCCTACGCGGCGCAGGCGGGTCGCTCCCTGATTTTCAAGCCGCTGTTCGGCTCACAAGGCAAAGGGCTCGTCCGCATCGAAAGTCCTGAGGACCTGCCCGATCCAGAAGCCGCGGACAATATGTACTACTTGCAGGATTTTGTGCCGCCAGCTGGCGCGATGTTCGAGGACTGGAGGGTCGTTGTCACAAGAAACCGGGTGATCGCGGCGATGGGACGTAAGGCCGGCAAGTGGATCACCAACGTGTTTCAGGGCGGCGGTCCTATCCCTCACGAACCCAGCACCGAGATGCAGCAGCTTGCAAGCGCCGCCCGTACCGCCGTTGGGGCCGATTATGCCGGGATCGATCTCATTCGCACTGCCGATGGCCGGCTTCTGGTGCTCGAGGTCAACAGCAATCCCTCCTGGAAAGGACTGCAACGCGTCGCCGACATCGACATCGCGGACGCCGTAGTTGAGGATTTCTTGTTCGCCGTTCGCGAGCACCTCAGGCTGCGATCATGTCCGGCCTGACGCAAAGCGAAGTGCACGCCCTTTTTATCGCCGCCTGTCGCGCCGAGCTTGACGCTCTGAAACCAGGCAATGTGCACGTCCATGCGGCCGGTCACGGCATGGAGGCGGAGCAGTTCACCGCAAGCGCCGAGGCTGCCGCCCCCTGGATCGCGAAAGCATCCTTGCGGGTCGGCGAGCGCATCTTGCGCGCCGTTGAAGCCTCGCTTGCGGCTGCGGGCTGCAACACGAACCTCGGCATCATACTGCTTGCGGCACCTTTGGCAGCCGCGGCTGAAAAGGCAGAACCGCGCGGCCTTCACGATCGGCTGAAGGACGTTCTCGCCGCACTCGATGACACCGATGCCGCCCGCGTATTTGCTGCCATTCGGCGATCCAATCCTGGCGGCCTGGGCTCCGTTGAGGACCAGGACGTCGCCTCCGCGCCGACGGCCGGACTGCCCGAAGCCATGTCCCTCGCCGCCGACCGGGATCGCATAGCCCAGGCTTATGTAACCGACTTCGCGGAAGTATTCGATTTCGGGCTGCCAAGGCTTGCGCGTATGCGCCGTCAGGCTGCGGATCAATCGATCGCTGTCACCACGCTCCACATGGCCTATCTCGCCGCGTTTGCCGATAGCCATATCGCACGCAAATTCGGGGCATCCGTTGCAGAGGAAGTTCGCACTGCGGCCCATGATCTCAAGTCGCAGTGGCAACCGGTTGCGCGCACCGACACGCTTGAAAATCTCATGCGTTTCGACAGCAAACTGAAAGTTCGTCAGCTAAATCCCGGCACCACGGCCGACTTTGTGGTAGCCACCCTTTTTGCCGCGGACATTTGCGACCGATTGAGCCCGCCAAACCGCCTGTAACCCCTTGTCGAAAGAGGGGTCCTGGCGTTATCTAGTGGCGGTGCTCAAACGCGCCGCTATCCGGGCAACCAGTTCGGGGACGAGTTGTCACCGATCGCAGCAAACAGGGATAGCTGGAAATCGAGCAGAATCAGCTGAACCTGGCTTCGTCGGGGTCGCGTTGGTGCTCGTGGTGAATTTAGCTATGGGAGAAAACCTCGAAATGGCCAAGGTAAATAAAGTGATACTCGGCGAGTCACTCGTCGGCGACGGAAATGAAGTTGCGCACATCGATCTTATGATCGGTCCGCGAGGCAGTGCTGTCGAGACGGCATTCTGCAACGCTCTTACAAACAACAAAGACGGCTTTACCGCGCTCCTTGCCGTCATCGCGCCGAACCTCGCATGTAAGCCAAACACGATCCTTTACAACAAGGTCACCATCAAGGATGCCCGCCAGGCCGTTCAGATGTTTGGCCCTGCTCAGTATGCCGTTGCTAAGGCCGTGCAAGACTGCGTCGCTGAGGGCGTAATCCCAGCTTCTGAAGCAGATGACCTCTTCATCTGTGTCGGCGTGTTCATTCACTGGGAAGCAGCCGACGACGCGAAGATCCAGGACTACAACTACAAAGCCGTCAAGGAAGCTATTGCGCGGGCCATCGATGGCAAGCCGACGGTCGCCGAGGCGACCGCTCAGCGCAACAGTGCGCAGCATCCGTTCGCTGCCAAGACTTGAAGCGGAAACCGTCCGCAGCAGGATGATGCCCCTCCGATGAAGGGGGGTCTGCTGCAGCGATTGGGTCGACTGCTTTCAGGCCGATGGAAGGGATAGAGCCAACACGTCAATTTGCTCAACCTTCCGCACGAACGGCATGACATCAACGGCTGGCGATCCCTTCCAGATCGCCGGCCGTTATTTTGCCGGCGTGTAGTGCTGTCGCCACGAGCACACCGGCTGCACCCGCCTCACTCAGCGCTTCGATATCGGAATAGTCACGTACACCGCCAGCCGCATAGACCCGCCGGCAATCTGCACGCGCAACGAGGTTTGCGATGCGGTTTAGGTCGGGCCCTTCCTCACTGCCGACGCGCGCAAGCGTCATCGCGATGACGCGATCGGGCCAGTGCTCCGCATTCTCCAACACCGAGGGCGGCCCCACAAAGCGATCGTCTTTGAAGTCTAGCGACAACACATAGCGATCCGCGCGAATGTCTCGCAGCGTAGCAGCGCCCGCTTCGTCGAGACTCTCTGAGCCGATGACCATTGTGGTATTGGGTTCGGCGACCAAGCGCGCGGCAGCATCGCACGCCGATGACCCATCATCGATCCACAACTCGACGCCCGGCAACACGTCCGTTAGCCTTCTGGGCAACGTCATATTGCGCCCGCGCCCTTCGATGCCGTCCAGGTCAGCGACATAAAGTATGGCAAATGAATAAAGAGACCTGAATCCCAACGCGACGGCCACGGGATCGTTTTCCGTTGCCAACGGCGTTTCCAACGGTTGGTAATCGGCGCGCCGGCCACCAGTGGCACGCACTGCGATCCCATTTTGCACGTCGATTACGGGAATAACATCCATCGGCTTGCCTCCGCGCCCGCCTCGTGTATCACGGCCCGACCCAGCTCGCGATCAACCCGAGCGATGCAAATACTGGAGATCGGACAATGGCCGTCACGGCCGGCTATGACGTTGGCGGAGCGCACCTCAAGGTAGCGCTGGCAGAAGACGGCCGCACCCTCGCCGTCAAACAGATCGCGTGCCCGCTGTGGCAAGGCCTTGACCGGCTCGATGCAGCGTTTGCTCAAGTCGCCCACTTGACCGGGCGCGCCGAGTGCCATGCTGCGACCATGACCGGAGAAATGTGCGAGCTTTTCCCTGACCGCCGCACCGGCGTGCGCACCCTGGTCGATCGTCTCATTTCAATTCTTGGGCCTGAAACACGGATCTGGATGGGGCCACGCGAGTTCGGCAGTGCCCAGCAGGCGCATCAAGATCCCGATCGCGTCGCCTCAACCAACTTTCTGGCAACCGCCACACTCGTGGGAAAGCGACTTGGCGATGGCCTCCTCATCGACATGGGTTCGACCACGACCGACATCATCCCAGTGAGTGACGGCCGCCCCTGCCCGCGAGGTTCAACGGATGGCGTGCGTCTCGCCACGAGTGAACTCGTCTATACGGGTTTTACACGTTCAGACGTTGCCACCGTCACGCGGGATGTGACCTTCAAAGACCGCGTACAGCGTCTCGCCGCAGGCAACTTCGCCACCGTGGCCGACGTTTACCGCATCCTTGGCGAACTACCCCACGACGCCGACGACCACGACACCTCCGATCAGCGCGGCAAGTCGCTCGACGAGAGCACGGCACGTTTTGCGCGCAGCTTAGGCCACGACAGCGCCGACGCGGCGCTGGACGACTGGCGCGATGCCGCCCGCGAAATTGCCGATCAGCAGATGCGAGCTATCCGAGAAGCGTGTTTGCAAGTTCTCACAGAAACGCCCCTTCCCGTCGACGCGCCTGTCGTCGCAGCCGGCATCGGCGCATCGCTTATCGAAACTCTTTCGAAGAAGCTTGCGCGTCCATGCCGTACCTTCGGCAATCTCGCCAATGGGACAGACGACTGCCGTCTTTGGGCAACGCGCTGCGCCCCCGCCGTCGCGGTCGCCCTGCTTGCAGAAACGAACTAGCAATGGTGCTTCGGTGGCGGCTGTCAAACAGGGCAAACCTCGCCCCGTTAGTTGGGAGGCCCTAACTGCGGGTCCCGTTCGCCATTCCAGTATCGAAAGACATCGCTGGCATCGATAACGAGCGAGATCGTGTTGAGGACAACGACGGCGACCAGCCAGTACTGAAAGAAACCGGCAGGCGCTGCCAAATCGAGGCGCTCCCAGAGCCACCACACCATCGGAATCCACAAGATGTGACCGATCCCCAATAGTCGGACGAAGCCCTTCCGAGAGAAGATCGCCACCTGGATCAGTGCACCGACGAGCGCAGTGCCAAGCACGACCTGCCCCTCAATCGTTGTCAGATAAGCAAACGGGATAACGATGTTGACGGCCATCAGCAGCATGACCCAGGCTACCAACGGCTTGGGAAGAGTGAGCATGGCCCTCATAAAGTCGATCATGGCAATCAATGTCTTCCCCTCCTGGACCCAATTGTTCCCCTGCTGGCTGCGGGAAAGCGGCCCCTATTCCTCGCTTACGCCCTCAGCTTAGGTTCGCCCCGCCAAGCCTCAACGCGTTCCATCAGCCACCCCCAGGCTTCCTCCTCGCGCGGACCTGCCGTCTTGGAGATGGCGATCTCCAGATATTTCAGCTCAGCTTCGATCTTCTCCGGCGGCAACATCTTAAGTCGCGACACCAGGACGGCACACTCGAGCACCGCCGATTGGGCTCTGTTAAATCCCTGCCACGGTCGATGGCTTACCGTGTGAACCACGCGACAGGTAAAGCGCGGGCGAACATCGTCCTCTGAGATCCCATCGACGGCAAGCTCCCAGTGCGACACGGCGCTATCGAGCACGACACCTGTCACCTTCTCTGCGGGGCGCGTCGGCCATGTCTTGCGTCCAGTAAGACAACCGGAAAACACGCGCACATCGTCGGTGTGGCTAGCCACGGCGAAAGGCACCTGACGTAGATTGTCGAGCGTTCGCGAAGGCCGGAACGGTGCAATCACCCAGGCGTCACCCTCCTCTATCAGCCCGAGCGGCGCGATGTGCGCCTCACCCGTCGCGTTCATCGTCATCACGATCGTCTCGACGATTCGCGGCATCAGATCTCTCCTTACGGGCAGCTCTCAGTGTTGCACCTTCTGGCGCGTGGCGGGTGAGATCCTCCGCCTTGCGGTCAGCGGCAACCCCCCAGTCGAGCGGATTATCCTGAGCATAGCGCTTCGCCAGCGCACGCGCGATTTCCGCCCTTGCCAGCTCGTAACCTAAATAGAAGGCGTGCGAACCGTCTTTTTCGACACCGAGCTTATCGAACAGCTCAAAGGGATCTTGAGACACGTGGTGGCTGTCACGGTTGTAGATATGAATACCGTCCTCTGCCACCTCCATGCGGTAGTTCAGGTCTCGCACCGCTTCTGACATGGCGGCGATTTGCTCAGGCGTATCTGGATAGGGCCGTAAATCGTGCAGCGACAACAGTTGATTTCCGTACCCCTTGGGAAGATTCTCATCCTCTCGTGACCGGTACATCAAGCGCCGCACCGCATCGTGCTCTTCTACTGTTCGCAGCGTATGTTGAGAAACCTGCACGACAAGCACGTTACGAATCCGAAGCTCGGAGCAGATGCCAAGCAGCACAGCTGTCACGCCTTGACTGTCGACATCCGTCAGCTCGGTCAAATTGCCGGTGCCCATGAGGATTTCGACGTCGGGGCGGGCGCGCCGTAGTTCCGCGTAGCGCTCCAGCGATTGCGTGAAACCGAAGTGAATAGGATCGAGAACCGGATCAGCGATGTGCTCAATCCCCAACTCCTTGGCCCGATCGATGGCACGTAGCAGTGATGTCAGATCGCCGTGCGGATTGGGCAACAAGATCGGCACCGCCTGCGTACCTTCAATTGCCTCAAGTGTCGTCTCATCGAGACTGAGGACGAAATGGGCACCCGCCCGCGCACCGCGGCGCAATTCCTCGACATCGCCCGAGTCAATGCTGACGGTCATTCCCAACTTGGCTAACGTCGTGACCGTCTCCTCTAGATGCGGAAAGGGCACGCCGGGCTGACAGCCGATATCGATGACGTCGGCGCCCCTGTCTTTTAGATCCGTTGCGCGCGCCACCAGTTGCTCAATGCTAAGGGCTGGCCCGTCGACAATCTCGGCGAAGATGCGCACATCGTGCTTGGAAAGGTCGGGCGGGCCGCCGCCCTTGCCGAAGTGCTGCGGCAGATCAATGATCTCATCAGGACCGCGCTCAAAGGGAACACCATAGTGCGCCGCAAGGCTGTCCAGATCCATGCGGCTGCGCCCCGGAACGATCACACGATATGCGTTGAGCGGTTCCTTGAGGCGATTGCGCACGATCGACTCCGTCATCAGCGCGGCAACCTTAATTCCCAGGTTGGTGATACGCCACGATCCATTCGGCAGACCCAGCGCAACAACGGTGTCCGTCAGCCGCGACTCGGCTAATCGCCCGGTCAGGAAGAGTAGCTTTTTAGCCATTTCAGCCGCGCCTCGAGTGCTGTCTCGAGCTCGCCCACGTTCTCGACCACAATCGTGTCCTCAAAACTTTTCAGCCGCTCAGTATTCTCAAGATCGACCCGGCGAGGGTACACCTTAACCATCCCTTTCGGGGCCTCGGTATCGAGCTCAGGTGCTGTATCACACGCAAAAACGATGGTCGGCACCCGGCATTTTCCGGCCTGCGCAAACACATTCGTCGCCAGATTATCCGAAATCCCGTAAACGCATTTGGCAACGGTATTGGACGTCGCCGGGGCGACGATCAACGTATGATAGACGCCATAGTAAAAGTTGCCGACAGGAGCTGCGCTTGCGGTCGTATCCTTGTAGATGCGCGTCGAAGGCGGCAACGACAGGTTCTGGCGATACATGCGCATCACCTCTGCCGCCGCGAGCGATACAAACACATCGAGGTCGGCAAGCTCTCGCATGATCGCCAGACACTCCTTGAAGAAGTGCCCCGATCCCGTGAGGGCCCAGCCAAAGCGTGGAGTCTTAACGTTGTTCTTTTTCATCTGTTCCGGGCGATAGCACGGCCTGGGGCCATCCGTCGACCGGCATTGCACGACGTGCCGCGGCATCGATAAACGGTCCGGGTGCGCGCCTCAATGAGCCCTGCAAGGTCTTTAGCGTCACCGTCTCCGACAACCTGCCACTGCAGCCGCGCCCGCTCCACGATCGATGCGAAGGTTTGATCAACCACCTTCAGCCTGACGAGGGCGGCAAGCGAAGTCCCGCACGCAATACGGCATGATTTGACCAGCACGACCGGGACCCGCCCGATCCGTTCGGCGAGTCGGGCCGCTAGACCATCGGACGTTGTAGACCAGTTCGCCGTAATGCGCGCATCGCGTTGTACAAGCTTCAGCGGTAGCCAGACGGGGATCTGGTCGCGCGCGAGTGCACGCCGCAACTCCGCCAGAGTCTCGAAGGTCGCGAGCCTGGGGTGGAGCGCTTTCAGCATCAACCCCGTTTGGTGCATTGCAAGCAGCGCCATCTGATGCGCCACCGCATCGGGGAAATGGAACGCGGCTTGCGCGTGGCGCACTGCATCGGCAAATGCTCCGCCGCCTGGGACGATCACCACCGGCATGCGCGCCCGTCCCATAATGTCCAAGGTGGATCGTAGCCGTCCGCTCTCAGCGAGACTCCCGCCGAGTTTCACCACGATCGGCATTGTCGATCCGGATCTAATGTTTGATCTGCCGCAGCTCAACGTCAGGCACCGCCATTCGCGGACGAACGATCTCGACGCCGACGGACGCTGGACCACGCTCGAGTTTCTCAACGCGCACGAGCACCGAGACTATCCGCTCATCCTTCAGGCAGTGTTCGGCTATGCGCTCAGCCAACGTCTCGACAAGATTGATGTGGCCCGCGCTCACAACCGCGCGAACCGCACCGGCCAGGTCATCATAGGACGGCACCTCAGAGATCTCATCACCCTTTGCAGCGATGGTCGGCGCTACAGCAGCCTCCACCGTGAAGCTCACCTTCTGTTTGACGCCTTGTTCTTCGTCATAGACACCGACGGAAATCGGAAGCACGAGCCCACGTACAAAGATGTGGTCGCAAGTGTTCACGTCGAGCGGCCCTTGGGCACTCCGTTGGCTGCCAATGTTGCGCTTGTCTGTCAAAGCGTCCGCTCCAGCTGCGTCGGCTCAATACCACCGTCACCAACCTGGAAGCAAGGCTGCGCGCTCGTTAACTTTGCCAGCGGTATGGCGTCTCGGACCCGGCGCACCGCATCTGCATCAATCATGTCGGATCTCTGCCCATCACGGCACAATCCGCCACGGAAGCCGAGCAAATCCGCCCCCACCCTCACCAACTCGGGCACGTGCCGCACCCGCAAAGAACCGGCAAGCCCGGCGAATATGCCATATCCGTGTGCTGTCTCGATGAACTGGGTGAGCACGGAGGCCGAAAGAACGTCAGGCAAAGCGCCCGAGGCCTTGTCGGCTGTATCGAGCATCACGCCGGCAAAGCCAGCCTCCGCCATCGGGCGCATGAGATCGAGTTCCAAACCCTGATCGGCAAGAAGTACGCCCACGAGGGCGACGCGTCCGAGCGCAAGATTGCTCAATCTCTGCAACGTCGCTTGGCCATCTCCACCTGGCCAAAAACCGATCTTTACGATGTCGATACCTGTCGCAGCCGTGGCGCGAACCGCAGTGGACACAAGTTCGGGGTCAGTTGGCAGATCACCGATGGTCGCGCTCACAGGCACACGCCCAGACACGCTTTCGAAGATCGCGCGCACCTTGGCCGCCGGCAATGCGCCGAGTGCCCCGGTTGCCGGGTTCTTTGCATCTATAATGTCGGCTCCGAGCGCAACGCAGGTTTGCGCTTCGACTTCACTCGTCACGCTAGCGAGAAAGCTCACCGGCCGGCAACGTTGTTTCATGTTGAGAATTATCCGTCACCGAAGATGCGATGCTGCTCAGCCAGCACCTTCGCTCGGCTTGAGCGGTCGGCGACTGACAACGGCACCGCCACGTCTTGGGCGATACTCGCAGAGCCTTCGGAGAGGCGCAAGATACGAGTGGCGAGCATTACCGATTCAGCGCGATCGTGGGTCACGAAAAGCACCGTCGTCGGCCGCCTCGAGCACAACGCCACGAGCAGCTCGCGCAACGCCTGTGCGGTGGGGTCGTCTAGAGAGACGAACGGCTCATCCATGAGCAGGAATTCTGGCTCCAGCACAAAGGCGCGCGCCAAAGCGACGCGCCGCTGCATGCCTAGCGAAATCATCTCCGGATAGGCAGCGGCCTCAGAGCTGAGCCCAACGCGCTGCAGCAGTTCTGGAATGTTGGCGATGCGCGAATCGCCGTCAGGCAGCACTAAAGCGACGTTTTCGTAGACCGTGCGCCAGGGCAGCAGACGCGGAGTTTGGAAAACGTAGGCTACGCGGGGATTACCATCCACGCCGAAGTCGATCGCACCTTCATAATCTTCGTCGAGCCCCGCGATAATGTTGAGCATCGTCGACTTTCCGCAGCCGGAAGGGCCCGTGATCACGACGAACGACCCTGGCTCCACATCGAAAGCAATGCCCTTCAACACCAAGTGCTGCTCCCGGCCGCCAACTGCCGGGAAACTCTTCTTATCAATGCGAATGGAGAGTGGTTGCGTCAGCGGCGCCATATATTTGCCCTCGCCAACAGCGGCTGCACAATTGCCATCTCAATGATCTGAACCACGATGACGAAGGCCAGCGCATAAGCCAAAATCATCGGCACATCGAAGAGCTGGAACGCTATGTTGAGCTGATGACCGACACCATTGGAACGACCGAATGCCTCGACAACGAGTACGATCTTCCAAACCAGCGCCAGGCCGGAACGCGCGGACGCAGCAAAGAACGGTGCGAGTTGGGGCAGCGTGACATGGCGCAGCGTCTTCCACCGACCAAAGCGGTAGACGCACGCCATCTCCTCCAAGTCCTTCGAAAGGTTGCGCGCGCCTTCACGCATCGTCACCGCAACATTGGGGATCTTATTGACGGCGACCGCCGTGATAGCGGCCACTTCGGTCAACCCAAACCAGATGTAGCATAGAACGATGATCACCAGAGCCGGCAAATTTAAGAAGAAAATCAACCAGCTATCGAAGAAGAGATCGGCGCCCTTGAACTTCCCCAGCGCCAAGCCGATCGCCGATCCAATGAACATGGCGATGACGAAGCTGAATGCGACCCGGATCAAAGTGGCTGCGATGTTGGTCCACAGCTCACCAGCTTCAGCCTCGCGGATCATGACCTCCACAACGGCCCATGGGCCGGGCAGGTAGCGGCTCCGAGCGATGAGAGCGGCAATCTCCCAAAGGGCCACCAGCGCTAGAAGTGAGATGAGAGACCAGCCGACGCGCCCCAGTTTGAATCGTTGTTGCGTCGGCGCGCTAACTGCCTTCAGCATGGAACAGCTTCGGATCGAATTTGGTGTCGCCGCCCATGAGCCTGGCCGCGCCGACGTCGGTGAGAACTTGAGTGAGTTTTTCAGCAGACCTTGTCTCAGCCGCGCCCCACGGTTGTGGAATGCCTTTGCGGTAGAAGGCTTTGATCGCGGCGAACTCCGCGTCACTCTTTGGCTTCACGAGCCCCCTGATCCTCTCCCACGCCGCATCTGACGTGGCCAGGATCTCATTCGCTTTCACAACGACATCGAGGAAGGTAGCAATCGCGGCGCCCTTACGGGTCTCTGTCTCCTCGCGCCAGATAAAGCCGACAAGCGGCGGCGCAGGATCGACCCCGAGGGAGTTAAGGATTTCGTCCATGGTGACAAGCTGGCGAAACCCGCTGCCTGAAAGGCGCGCCGTATAGGTCCAGAAGTTCAGCACCGCATCGATGCGCCCGTTGCGGATTTCTTCTGTCAGCAGCGGCGCGGCACCGAAAATCGGCTCTGCCACTTCGCTAACGTCTTTGCCCATCGTCTTTCGGGAGTAGGCCCTGAGCAATAGCCAACTTTTGTCGATGGCGCCCCCAGCGACGCCAAGCTTCTTGCCTTCCAGATCGGTAAGTTTCGCTATCGAGGAGCCTTCGGGGACCATCACAGCGCCAAGCGCCGACGAATAGGGCGCGAACTTCAGATTCTCGCCAAACGCGCGCTGCCTGAGCGCCCAGGTCCAATCGCTGACGATGACGTCGGCCCCACCTGCCAGCAGGGCCACGGGACCGGCCTGATTGGTCGCGACAGTAATGATTTTAAGCTTCAGTCCCGCCTTTTCGGCTAGGCCCTCCGCACGGATCGTCTCCAACAGCCAATTCAGCGAGCCAAATCTGAGCGCGACAACGCGCAAGGTCCCAACCGAGGCAAAGCTTTCGCCCGGCATTGCGGCGCTTGCGAGAAGCACCCCTCCAGCAATGAGAACGCCACGGCGATTAATCATTGCGTGGCTCCTTTCGGGAACAGGCGCCTGTTCACCAAATAGCGAACCGAGCGAAGCCACATGGCATCGGTATTGCCGTATATTTCGCTCGACGCTTGGCGGGTGACCTTACCCTTGTTCACATCACGAATATAGACGCTCACCGTGAAGAGTACATCGGAGGCCTTTCGCACCGTGCTGATGAAAGCAACGTCGGCTTCCACCTTCTTGGCAATGTCGTCCTCGCATCCATTGCATTCGAACACGGGCGCGGCCTTTTCAAGGTCACCGGCGATCGGCTCAGTGTCCACGACATCGTAGCGACCTGTCTCCTTGATGAGCTTGGTTAACTCATCTGTAATGAGAGCAAGCCGCTTCTTGTCCTCCGGCGCTATGCCCTTCGGCATGATTCCCAGCTCGAATTGCTGGATGATGTCGATCAGATCGAAGGGGAAAATAATCGCCTTCTGCGCCGCCTGAACGACCGCCGGAAAGAGCATCAGCCCAAGCGCTAAGGTAACGATACGGTTCTTGGTCAAGCCGCTTCCTCTGGAACGCGTGCGCTTCTGCTATTCGCAGTATCGTTGTGTTATGAGGTTACGTGTGCCGATCAGCACTCGATTTGCAAGGGGCTTCTCGCTGCCAGCCTTATCAAGGTGGGTCACAAGTGCGCGAGTGCCTGCGGCGGCCCTTGACAAGACACCCTCTCAATCCCTTTTTATGCAACATAGTAACACCATGCGCAAGGAACGACATAGCAGCACTTGCGCTGGCGGATATTTCAGCGGCGTCTCCGGGAGGAGTTGAACTTGATAGAAGCAACCGTTGCAGCAAATCGATCGGACCTAGGCATGAGCCTGGCGGGAACCCGTTGGGGTCTGGCCCTTGCAATCCTCGTGGCAGCCTTCTGCGTAACCAGCGCCACGCCCGGTTTAGCGCAGACTGCGACACCGGATGCATCCGGGGAAGGTGCAGAATCGTCTTCGCCCAAGAAGGATGTATTGACCATTCCGATCATCCTAGCGCGCGAAAAGATCGACAAGCCGCTGCCGCTGTCCCTGCTCGACCTGCCTCCCGCCGACGATGGCATTGCTGGTGCTCAGCTCGGCCTAAAGGACAACAATACGACCGGCGCGTTCGTGAACCAGGAATTCATCCTGGATGTGGTCGAGGACGCCGATCCCGACAAACTGATCAAGGACGTGCTCGCGAAGGTGGAAGGCGGCGCGCAGCTCATTATGGCCGATGTAGGTCCCGACACGCTTGTAAAGCTCGCTGACACCGTCGCCGGTAAAGACGTTCTGATCATCAACTACGGCGCCGCCGATGACCGGCTGCGCGAAGAGGATTGCCGCCCGCAGGTCATGCACACCGCCCCTACACGCGCTATGATTGCGGACGCGCTTGCGCAGTACCTGGTATGGAAGAAATGGCGCCGCTGGTTCCTCGTGCTCGGCCCAAAAAAGGAGGACAAGTTGTTTGCCGACGCGCTGCGTCGCGCTGCTAAGCGGTTCGGTGCCAAGATCGTCGAGGAGCGCACGTTCACCTACGAGACAGGCAACAGGCGCGCCGACGGCGGCTTTGAGCAAGTTCAGCAGCAGATCCCGACCTTCACTCAGGAAGCGCCCGACTACGATGTTCTCGTCGTTGCTGACGAGGGGAACCTATTCGGCGACTACCTACCCTACAGAACTTGGGACGCAAGACCTGTTGCAGGGACCGCCGGGCTCGTTGCAACAAGCTGGCACCCGGCCATCGAAGTGTGGGGTGGAACGCAATTCCAAAACCGTTTCAAGCGCATGGCCAATCGCAGCATGCGTCCCCTCGACTACAATGCCTGGATGGCTGCGCGCATCATCGGCGAGGCGGCCACGCGCAAGAGTTCGGGCAGTTACAAAGATCTAGCACCCTTCATCAAGTCGGCCGATTTTGAGCTTGCGGCCTTCAAAGGTGTTCGCCTCACCCTGCGCGACTGGAACGGCCAGTTGCGCCAGCCTGTGCCCATCGTCTCGCCTAAGCTTTTGGTCAGCGTTTCCCCTCAACCAGGCTTCCTGCACCAATTCACCGTGCTCGATACGCTTGGCGTCGATAAGCCCGAAACAAAATGTGCAGCTTTCACCCAATGACGGAGGCGCTACGTGGCCCCCGCTAGGAACCGTTGAAATATCAGGAGGATATTGGCTAATGCGCTTTAAGGTAGGTTCTTCTTCGACGCTCGGCGTCTGTGTCGCTCTTATGGTTTCAACCCCGGCGGCCCTGGCCGATACCGCGTTCGTCACCAACGAGAAAGACAATACTGTTTCGGTGATCGACACCGAAAAGCTTGAGGTGATCAAAACATTCAAGGTGGGGCAGCGCCCGCGCGGCATCATCTTGTCCAAGGATGGCAAGTGGCTGATCATCTGCGCCAGCGACGACAATATCGTCCAGATATACGACTCGCGTACCTATGAGTTCATCAAGTCGCTGCCGTCGGGGCCCGATCCCGAGCTCTTGATCCTCCATCCCTCTGGTAACCCGCTCTACATCGCCAATGAAGACGATAATCTCGTAACCGTTGTCGACATCAAGCAGGGCAAGATCCTGACCGACATCCCCGTTGGCGTTGAACCGGAAGGCATGGGCATGAGCCCCGATGGCAAAGTGCTGGTCAACACGTCGGAGACGACGAATATGGCTCACTTCATCAGCACCGTGACCAATAAGACGTTCGACAATGTGCTCGTCGACAGCCGTCCCCGTGTCGCAATCTTTAATCATTCGGGATCGCAGCTCTGGGTGAGTTCGGAAGTTGGCGGCACCGTAACGGTGATCAATCCAGCCGATCGCAAAATCGTCGGAAAAATCAACTTCAAGATTCCCGGCATCACCAGAGAGGCAATCCAGCCAGTCGGCGTACGCATCACCAAGGATGACAAGAAGGCTTACGTTGCGCTCGGACCAGCCAATCGCGTCGCCATCGTCAATACTGAGACTCTGAAAGTCGAGAAGTACCTGCTCGTGGGGCAGCGCGTCTGGCAACTTGCCTTCACGCCTAACGACAAGCTCTTGTTTACAACCAACGGAACCTCTAACGACGTCTCGATCATCGACGTGGATAGGCAGAAAGTGATCAAATCGATCCGCACGGGCCGCTATCCTTGGGGCGTTGTCGTTGCACCATTCTGAGGATATGAAGCACCCTCGGCGAGGCACTCTTGACGCCGTAGCGACAAAAAAATGTTGTCCAAGGCGGCGTTGGCGGTAGTACTGGAGCAAAGAAGGCGAGGCGGGGAGATCCTCCGCGCGGATCAAGCCTTAATAAAATTCTTGTGATTACAAACGCTTGATTAAGAAGAGCGCTCCAGGAAAATCGTCATTAAGTAATGAATATGGTGTCTGAGCCAAACGTCAAAACCGAGGCTGCCCCCGCCCTCGTCGTCGACAACGTAAGCCATAGCTTTGGCGAAACGCTTGCGCTGAACGATGTCTCTCTCGAGGTGCCGCGCGGAGCTTTCGTCGTGCTGTTGGGCCTCAATGGCGCCGGCAAGTCGACTCTATTCGCACTCATCACGCGACTTTACGACAATGTCACCGGCGAGATTCGCATTCTCGGTCACGACGTGCGCCGTAACGCGTCGGCAGCGCTGCAACGCCTCGGCGTGGTCTTCCAGGGCCGAACATTGGATATTGACCTTAGCCTTAAGCAGAATCTCCTCTACCATTGCGCCTTGCACGGCATTAGCGGACGCGAGGCACGCGCACGTTCCAAGAGTGCTTTGGAATTCGTCCAATTGGCGGACCGAGCAAATGAAAAGGTGCGCAATCTTTCGGGGGGCCAGGCGCGGCGTGTGGAGATCGCGCGCTCGCTGCTGCACCGTCCCGCCCTCCTGTTGCTCGACGAGCCGACGGTCGGGCTCGATATCGATTCACGCGAAAGCGCCGTCAGGATTGTTCGCTCGCTCGTCGCCAAAGAGCGCCTCGGCGTTCTATGGGCCACGCATCTGTTCGACGAGGTTGAGCTCACCGATCTTGTCGTCGTCCTGCACAAGGGCCGCGTTCTCTTCAGCGGCGCCGTCACTGAGTTCTTGGAAAAAACCGGCACAAAGACCGTCAGCGACGCCTTCAGAGCCCTCACGGGCATAACCGATACGGAGTTGGCGGCATGAGCGTGGGCAGCGCCACAGAGGCAGACGATAGCTTGCAGCCTGCAGGTCAAGAGGCAGGACACGGGTGGGGGGTGGACCCACCCCCGCTTGGCCCGCTCGCTTACTTCACATGCCTCAAGGGTATCGTCTGGCGTGAGATTCTACGCTATCTCCACCAGCGAGAGCGGTTCCTCTCGGCGCTGGTGCGCCCTCTCGTGTGGCTGTTCATTTTTGCCGCCGGCTTTCGCCAGACGCTGGGTATCTCGATCATCCCGCCCTATCAGACGTACATCTTGTACGAAGTGTTCATCACCCCAGGCTTGATCGGCATGATCCAGCTCTTCAATGCCATGCAGTCCTCCCTATCGATGGTCTACGACCGCGAAACAGGCGCCATGCGCACACTCCTGGTCAGCCCCTTCCCGCGATCCTATCTACTTCTTTCGAAGCTTGTGGCTGGCGTCTCGGTCTCACTGTTGCAGGTCTATGTCTATCTGCTGGTAGCCTATTTCTGGGAAATCGAGCCCCCTCTCTATGGCTATCTTACAGTCCTGCCAGCTCTCATCCTGTCGGGCCTGATGCTGGGCTCGATGGCGCTCTTCATGTCCTCGATTATCCGACAGCTAGAGAATTTCGCTGGCGTGATGAACTTCGTCATCTTTCCTATGTTTTTTGCATCCTCGGCGCTCTATCCATTGTGGCGCATCAAAGAGTCGAGCGTGCTGCTCTACCAGATTTGCCTCATTAACCCATTCACACATGCCGTCGAGCTGATCCGGTTTGCCCTGTACGGACAGGTTGACTGGACCTCGCTCGCCGTTGTGCTCGTGTTCACAGCGGCGTTCCTCGGCGGCGCAATCTACGCCTACAATCCCTCGAAGGGGTTGATCGCACGACGTGGCGGACCAGGAGGAAGCTAACAACAATGCAAGTGACAAGAACTATTCAACGACCTGTTATCCGGATTTGCTTGGCAGCGATATTGGCCGTTTCCGCGTGCACGGCCGCGCAGTCAGCCGGGCAATCAGAAAGTTCGGACTGGCCATGCGTCCAGCGTAAAGTAATGACCTTGACGTCGACGCAGCTCTGGGACGGCCCTCCCACCGAGGATCTCAAGGCTTGGGAGGATGACCGCGAGATTAAGAACCTAGCCGACGTGCTAGAGAGCCGCCGCGTTTCCTTGGAAGACGCCGAAAAGGCCGTTAAAGCTTTTGCCGAAAAGCAGCCCGCCGATCAACGTGACGAGAAGCTGACACTTCTCTTTGCCAGCCTGCTCACCAAGATCAACCAGGATCGCAAGTTCGTTATCAAGCAAATCGTTAAGTTTCAGAAGCACCAGGAGGCGCGCTCTTTGGAGGTGCAGCGGCAGGGCCGCGAGCTTGAGGAAAAGAAGCAGGCGATCCCTGCAGAACAGCAAATGGACTCCATGCGGACGCTGACGCCTGAACAGCAGAAGTACCAATGGGACGCGCGCGTCTTTCAGGAGCGCCAGCACAATTTGACCATGGCCTGCGAGATCCCAGTCCTGATCGAACAACGTGCCTTCGAGATCGGCCGGCTGATCCGTGCGCAGATGACGAGCTAAGTGCTGCGGCGCTCATCGCCTATCACGTTCATTGGGGCTCGGGCTTTACCTTTACCAGCGGGTAGCCGAGCTCTTGCCAACCGTCGGTGCCGTCCCTGAACCATAGGACATTGCGGTAACCCACCTCCAGCGCGCGTTTGGCTGCGTTCCACGACATCCAGCAGTCCTTCAGGCAATAGAACACAACTGCTTTTTCGCGGTCGCCACCAGTCAGCCGCTCAAGCTCCGTGCGAAAATATGCATCGACCTTATTGGAGAGGCCACCGTAACCGACATTGGGTAGCCAATGCGCCCCTTCGATGCTCCGGTGAACTGGATCACGCCAATATGTGCCTGCCGGCAGGTTCTTAGGCTTGGGCGCGCGCGGGTAAACATCGATGAAGATGGCACCGTCCTTGTTCCACAGGTCGGCGGCCTCGTCAGACGTCAGCACCGTGGCGCCTCGCAGCGTCAGCGGCACGGGGCTTCGGTAGTCGTCGGTGCGATGATAGTCCGCAGGCTCGGGCACGGCCTCGCCGGCCCCTGCTAGGGGCGCCAGCGCGCAAGATGAAAGCAGGCACAGGAACGCGAATGACCCGTACCTCGCAATGCGCACGCGCGTCCTACCCATGCGGCTCCGTGATCGGCTTGTTGTTCTCATCGATCAGCGGCACGCCATACTCCAGCAGTACGCGATCGATATCCGCCTGGCGTTTGCGGATCACGTCGTTGAGCTGCCGCTTCCACTCGTGGTCGCTTTGGCGCACACCCATTGTGATGCGGAACCCGGTCCTGCCATCCTTAGCGTCCTTCACTAAGGGCACTACCACAAGCTCATCGCCGCCTTTGTTGGCGAAGTAACCGGCAATTGGACCCCAGAGTACACCGGCATCCACCTCACCTTCACGGATGTCTTTGGTCATCTCCTCGGCGGGTGAATCGTAGCGGCGATCGACCATCAAACGATAGGGCTTGGCATTGCCCATCAGACCCGCCTTGGCGACGAGAGTCGACGCCGGTGTGCTGATCACCACGCCCATCCGCTTGCCCTTCAGGCGCGGATCGCGAACGCTGTCGACACCGTCGAGCCCATTGTCAGGGCGATAGACAAGCGCGTACGCGGACCGGTACAGGTGGTTGGTGTTGAGCACCTCACTGTCGCCCTGGCCCGTTCCGATGATCACGTCACACCGCTTGGCGAGCAACGTACTGCGCACAAATCCCATTGCCTGCGGAAACCAAGTGTACTCCACGGGCACGCCCAGCTCATCTGCGATGATTTCCGCGATTTTGTTCTCAAACCCTTCTTGTTTTGTGTTCGAGAATGGCATGTTGGCTGGATCTGCGCACACGCGCAACACCTTCCGATTCACGAGATCCGATCGGTGACCTTCGACGGCGGGTGCGCTGGAAATCCCCAAACTCGCGAGCATGCATGTGGCGAACGCGAAACTCAGAGATTTGCTCACTCGAAACACTCCTTCTCGTGCATCTTCGCCTGCTCGGGTTTCGGGTCCCTTATTCTGGCATTGGGACGGTACACGCTCACAGCGTATTGAGAACGCGCTCTCAGATAGGCGTAGATGTCCTCGATGTAGCACATGACATTCTTATTGTCGCCGAGGGCCGGCATCACATACTCGGTAGCGCCTTGCTTACGACTGCGCCCGCTCGCGACGGTGCCCAGGAAGGTGCCAAAGTCCATTGTCTTCAACGAATCCATAAGTCCCGGCGCGTAGGTCGACCCCTGCCCGGCAGGCCCATGGCACTGCTGGCATCCACCCACATCATGGTACCTTTTGAAACCCGAATAGGAGTACCAATCGAGGCCACCGTCTTTGTTGACGTGATAGGTAATCGTGCCATCCGGCAGCATCCACTTCCCATCCTCGTCCGTCGCACCTTCCTGGGTTTTGGAACCGTCGGGCAGTGTGACCATCGGAGGGATTTCGGGTGAATCCTCAGCCTTTGCCGATAGGCCAAACCCACCGAACGCTACTGCCGCTACGAGAAGCGAAAAACATATCCGTCCCACGCGTTTCCCCTATCTGTTTTTGTCATTGCCACAGATTGATACAGCATCATTTGGGCGGTTCCCGGCAAGAGTGCAACGACAAATAGAATCACCAGTTTGTCACGTTACCGCGAGAACTACCTGCCTAAGTGCCTAACCGACCTAAGGATAGTCAAAAAAGCTGCTCTCATAAACAGACCGGCGCGGGAATTTTCCCGCGCCGGTCCTCGTGTTTTGTGCGTGTGCAGCGGTCGACTATGGCAGCGACCACACGGTCAGCGAACCACCAAGTGCGGTGTAGCTGTTCAGACCTGCGTAGCCACCAACAGCACCCAGACCATCGGTCGGGTTCGTCAGGCCAGCTGCCAGACCGATGCCGGCCCAGCCACCAACACCAGAGAAGATGGCGATGTACTGCTTGCCATTGTGTCCATAGGTCATCGCGTTGCCGATGATGCCCGACGGAGTGCGGTTCTTAAGCAGCTCCTTGCCGTCCTTCTGATCCCAGCACTTGAAGTAGCCCTCAAGCGTGCCGGCACAAGCCAGACCGCCAGCGGTGGTGAGAACACCCGACCACACTGAGAACTGCTCCTTATTCGACCAGACAATTTTGCCAGTGCTGCCATTCCACGCAATCATGTTGCCCATGTGGCTCTCGCCCTTCGGCGGATACATGGACAGCGTGGCGCCAACGTAAGGCTGACCGGCCGTGTACTCAACTTTGAAGGGCTCGTAGTCCATGCAGACGTGGTTCGTCGGCACGTAGAAGAGACCTGTCAGAGGCGAATACGCAGCAGGCTGCTGGTCTTTGGTACCAAGAGCAGCCGGGCAGATGTTGGTCGTGTTGACGTCCTGGCCGTTCAGGAACGTCGACTTGGAAGCTACGACCGCCGGACGACCATAGGTCTTGCTCTTGGGATCAAGATCAACACCAGTCGACCAGTTGACGGCCGGGTCATACTTCTCAGCAACGAGGGGGATGCCCGTCTTGCGGTTAACCGTGTAGCCAAAGCCGTTACGGTCGAAGTGAACCAGGACGGGTTGCTTGGAGCCTTTGACGTCAAAGTCGTCAACGAGGATCATCTCGTTGACGCCGTCATAGTCCCACTGATCGAACGGGGTCATCTGGTACAGCCATGACGCCATACCCGTCTCCGGGTTACGAGCCATGATGGACATCGACCACTTCTGGTCGATCGCCTTACCGTCAGGTCCGGCGCGCTGAGCAGGGTTCCACGTCGATGGGTTGCCCGTGCCGTAGTAGACCAGGTTCAAGCCGGGGTCATAAGAATAATAGCCCCAAATCGAGCCACCACCCAGCTTCCACTGGTCACCATTCCACGTCTTGAGCGAGCTGTTCTTGCCGACCGGCTTGCCGAGAGACATGGTCTTGTCTGGGTTGACCAGGATGTCACCGTCGGGACCCATCGAATAGGCACGCCAAATACGCTTGCCGGTGTTGAGGTCGTAACCGGTCATGAAGCAACGAACGCCGAACTCAGCGCCCGACATACCGACCATGACAACGTTACCAGCAATAATCGGTGCGCCTGTGCCCGTCTCACCCCGCTTGGGGTCGCCGTTCACGGTCTTCCAGAGCTCTTTGCCTGTCTTGGCGTCGAGCGCTACAAGAGCCGTGTCGGCCTGATACAGGAAGATCTTTCCGTCAGCGTACTGAACGCCACGGTTGACCGTGTCGCAGCACATCACAGGGATAACGGACGGATCCTGCTTCGGCGTGTACTTCCAGATGATCTTGTTCTCATCATCCAGGTTCAGAGCGTACACGATGTTCGGGAACGGCGTGTGCAGGTACATCGTGCTGCCGATGACGATGGGCGAACCCTCGTGACCGCGCAGAACACCAGTCGAGAAGGTCCATGCGACCTTCAAGTTGCCGACGTTCTTCGTGTTGATCTGATCCAACTTCGAATAACGCTGTCCATAGAAGCTATGCTGCTGCATGCACCAGTTATTCGCGTCAGCGACGCACTTCTTGATACTCTCGTTGGCCAACGCCGGCGCCGCTAGGACAGCCGATGCGACCAACGCACCTGCGAATGCACTTTTGCGCATTGCGCTTCCTCCATTTTAGTGTTTTTGCCACGCTTGCAAGAGGTAGCGAACGACAGCGCCTGACACCCAATGATATTTGGAATGGGGTTTGCCCCTTCTTCCTCCCAGGCGATCGACTGGACCGTGACACAAACGTGTGCCAACCCTTTAAGCCATATCGCTACCAGCGCCCATCAAGCACTTTTTTATCTCGCCCGCAAGACAATCTGGTAACGCGAACTCACGCGTCCGTGAATAGGACAAGAGGGCTGGCCAAATTATAGTATTGCATCATCGCATTTTGTTGCATCGCAGTATAGTTTTTGCGGCGCACGACAAATTCTTGTTCACACGCCTAAAAGCTGCTTCCGAATGAGCAAAAAATTCCCCAAAGCGTCTGAGACCGCCGGCCGCGCCTACTCAAGGGCGGGAGAATGCATTACATCAAACTCTATCGCGTATAACCGCTATAGGCTCACGGCTGCTCTCATTTGCGTGATTGGCCCTGGAAAGCCGAAAACAGGCCATTTGAAAGGGCCATAAAAGATGCCCATGTGCGTCGCAATTGCTCGCAAAACTTGGCCGGCCTTCTGCTTCCCGCAAGTCGTCTTGGTGATCCTTTTCAGCGCCGCTCTGGGCGCACAAGCAATCACCGCTCCCTACGACGTACGCGAGATAGCACCGGGCGTTTTCGTGCACGAAGGACGTTACGAGCTCTTTACGCCGCGCAATTTTGGCAATGTCTCGAACACCGGTTTCATCGTCGGCCGCGATGGCGTTGCCGTTATCGACACCGGCGGCAGCCCAAGAGTGGGAGCTGACTTGCTCAAGGCAATTCGCGCTAAAACTGATTTGCCAATCACGTTCGTGATCAACACGCACATGCATCCCGATCACGTTTTTGGCAACGCCGCGTTTGTGGATGAGAAGCCCACCTTTGTCGGTCACCGCAAATTGCCGCGTGCGCTTGCAGCGCGAGCTCGTCGCTACCTCAAGGCCAACGAAGAGTTGCTCGGCAAGGAGGCGTTTGATGGCACGCAGATCATCGCGCCGACGTTGTTAGTGGGGGACAAGCTTAAGGTCGATCTGGGTGATCGCGTGTTGATCCTTGAGGCGCACAAGACAGCGCACACCGACAACGACGTGACTGTTTACGATAAGCAGACCGGCACGCTTTTCCTCGGCGACCTGCTCTTTGCCAAGCACGTCCCCGCCCTCGACGGTTCCATTCGCGGTTGGCTTGCACTGCTCGATCAGTTGAGCCAGCGCAAGGACGTCGCTCGGGTCGTCCCTGGCCACGGTCCCGCCTCCGTGGACTGGCCCGACGCGTTCGCAGCTGAGAAGCGTTATCTCGCCCGGATCGCGGACGACGTACGCACCTTCATCGAGCAGGGGCGCACCTTGGCGCAAACCGCCAAGGAAGCAGGCCTTTCGGAAAAGGATGCATGGCTCCTATTTGACGCGTATCATGCACGTAACGTCTCGGCAGCGTACGCCGAGCTAGAATGGGAATGAGTCGAACGACGCGACGCTTCACGCAGGAACCTAAAAATGCGAAATGCTACAAACACCGGGAAATTTCTCGTCTCACTTGTGACAGCTCTTGCCGTAGCGTTCGTAGCGCTGCCGACACGGGCGGACGATGATCCCTGGCCAGACCTCCAGCGCGACGTTTTCGATAGTCGCGAGATCATTGAGGATGACGGCACCATTACGCTTGAGGCGCCCTATCGCGCCGAGGACGCAGCCATCGTCCCGATCACAATGCGTATGCCCGAGAGTATCGCCAGCGACGTAAAGATCCTGACGCTCGTCATCGATAAGAATCCCGCACCCGTCGTCGCAACGTTCCATTTCGGCGACGCAGCCGGCAACGGCGAACGCGTACTCACAACGCGTGTGCGCATCGACATGTACTCGAACGTGCGCGCCGTGATTGAGACCAACGACGGCAAGCTGCACATGGCGACGAAGTTCGTAAAGGCCTCTGGCGGTTGTTCGGCAGCCGCCTCCAAGGACGCGGAAGAAGCGCTGGCAAACCTCGGCAAGGTTCGCATCAGGCGGTTTAACCCGCCGACGCTGGCAAATGCGACATTCAACACGCGCGAGGCGCAAGTGATGATCCGCCACCCCAATTTTTCGGGCATGCAGATGGATCAGCTGACCCGCGAATACACGCCGGCAAAATTTGTTCAGGAGCTGGAGATCAAGCGCGGCGACGCTCTCATATTCCGCATGGAAGGCGGCATCTCGATTTCAGAAAATCCCAACTTCCGCTTCACATTCGGTGCTGCCAACGACGAAGCGTTGCACGTGAGGGGAATGGACACAGACGGTTCAGTGTTCACAGGGACATTGGCCGATACGTCGTCATAACCTTGACCCTGCCAGGACTGCGGCGGCCGAATACAGGGCACCTCGAACAATGGCGCTTTTGGCTTTGTGGGTGCCGGCGGCGCGGCGTCAGGCGCGGTTGCGATGCTGGTCTGCCGCCTTCGCGGCGGCCTTTGCGTTACCCTCAGGCCGTCTTGCAACGCCTTGGACGCAATT
>JAAERO010000341.1 GCA_024230315.1 Hyphomicrobium sp. | reverse complement strand
CGCTTCTTGAACGCCACACTCCATCGACGACGTGGGGTCCTTGATCTTGATGCCATGAGGTAAGTGTCCGCTTAAAGCCAAGTGGACACTATGATTGCGTTCGCAGGGCTATGTAAGGCGCCGTTGGCCGGACGCTTACTTTAGCGGCACAATGGCGAGGGCGAAGAACATGCACATCGCCATGTATTGTAAGAACGGCTCCAGCTGGACCGTGATGGCCACGAGACAAAAGACACCGGCGGCGGCGTAAAGTCGCCAGAACAGGGCGTCGAGGCGATCACTCAGTTTCATAGCAGCGTCTCTCGTCGACCTCAGCGTCTGTGCGGCCCACACTGGGCACGCTCTGCTCGGTCTGAGGCGTTATGACTCAGTCGTCTTGTAGACTCCTAGTGCCTCCTCAATTGTTCCGTAGGGAACAGCAGCACTAACCGGCTTCGGTAGGCTTCACGGTCGCGCACGCAATGCGTCGATGTAGAAGCGGCAAAGCGACTCAGCTCGCCTTCCAGCTGGATGCGGGATCGGCACTTGGCGGACATTTGGACCGATTAGGAAAATGTCCGCTTTACCCCCGAAAGCGGACATTATCTGAGGGGGCTTAGATGTCCGCTAAGTGCCAAAAGCGGACATGAGGGCGTGCGTCAAAAATGGGCACTGTCTCAGTTTGAAAAATTGATACTTTGACCTGGGCTCGGCTGTCCCACACCTGTTGTGCTATGCTTAGCGCAAAGCATGGGGTGCCTAGATGGCGACGCACACGCGGCGAAGGATAATCTGTCAATGTGGGCATGAGGGCTTCCAAACACTGTCGGAGAATGACAGTTCGTTCAGCAGGGTATGGGAGCGCTACGGCCTCGATGAGTTCAGCGGTAATGGCTTTACGATCACGAGTTACGCCGACATGCCGGATGACATACTCGCTGCCATGAAGCCCACTTGCCCGAAGTGCGGCGAGACAAACAACGTTAGGTATGCCAAAGGGTCCTAAAGGCGAGAAGCGCCCTGCCGACGTGATTGGTGCCGCCATCAAGGTAGCCAAGATCGCGACCGGCGAGATCGAGGAAGAAGCCAAGCCCAACGACGGCAAGAAGAGTTACACTCCAGAAATTCAAACTGAGACAGTGCCGAGGTCTGGGCACTGTCTCAGTTTGAAATTCACATAGGTTGACAGGGTATCGCCTGCTGGGGCGAACTACTATATGCTTATCGCTAAGCATTTGGAGGCAAAAATGTACGAAGCGGTACTGAGGAAGGGAGATAAAGTCATCTCCACTTTTACGTTTCATGTCGAAAAACCGGAAGACTTCTCCGACGAAGCCGCCGAAGCTTTTGAGTATTTTAGGCAGAACACGGACGTATCACTTCTAGATGACGATGTGACTGTCGTCTTTAGGAAGGCATAAGAATGCCTAGAGGCCCCAAAGGCGAGAAACGCCCAGCCGATGTGATTGGCGCCGCCATCAAGGTTGCCAAGATCGCGACCGGCGAGATTGAGGAAGATACCAAGCCTGACGACGGCAAGAAGAGTTACACCCCAGAAATTCAAACTGAGACAGTGCCCAGGAATGTCCGCTTTACCCCCGAAAGCGGACATTTTCAGAGGCGGCTCAGTTGTCCGCTAAGTGCCAAAAGCGGACATTCTGGTAGGCGGGGATTGGCACCTAGCAGGTGACTATTGCACCATTCGTGTTCCCAGAATTTTGGATATTCCTAAGCGGGAGGCCTCACGAATCATCGGAGTCATCCGCTTCGTGTATGAAATCGAGATTTGGTGTCTCCCTTGCCCTGCTCAGATCATCGGCACGTCGTAGAATGTTTGGGCCATAACGCTGCGTGAGTTCATCGATCGCGGTCTCCAAACGACGGCGTCGGACACCACTTCCAAATAGGTCCAATTGAGTTGTCTTGTCCGCGGCAACCAAATCGTATGCAGCCATACCGACCAAACGAAATGGCCCGGGATGCTCAAACTCATCGAGAATGATGGAGGCATCGGCGTAAAGCTCCTCCGCGACATCCGTTGGTTGTTGACGCTGGTGCTGACGAGTCAAGATTTGAAACTCGTTCGTCTTGAGCTTTACCCGGACCCCAAACGCGACGTAGCGCTTCCGCCTTAGCCGCCTCCCGATATCCTCTGCTGATCGACGCAGGTATCGCCTGATTTCATTCCTGTCGTGGACGTCTTTGGCGAGAGTCCTTTCTGATCCGATGCTCTTGGAAGACCTTCGACCCTCGACGGGCCGCGGATCCTTTGCATGGGCGAGCGCATAAAAGTGACGGCCCGTGCTTCCCAGTTTTTCTTCCAACCAGCCTGGATCGGCCGCTGCCACGTCGCGAATTGTGTAAAGATCCAGGGCATGAAAACGCTTCTCGGCCTTGGGACCAACGCCCCAAAGACGGGAAACGGGAAGAGGGGCCAGCCACGTTCGAGCCTCGGCCGGTAGTACGATCGTTAGGCCATCCGGTTTTTGGTATGCGCTCGCAACCTTTGCGACATACTTGGTTCCCGATATCCCGACCGAAATTGTCAGACCGCCTGTCGCTTCACGAACGGATTTCTTGAGCTTCTCACCAATCGTGCGCGGCTCACCCAGAAGCTGCTCGCAACCGGTCAGATCGAGGAATGCCTCGTCAAGGCTGATGGCTTCCACATGCGGGGAAAAATCCGAAAACACCCCCATGATCAATTTGGAAACTTCCTGGTAGCGATCGAAGCGGGGCCGAACGATTACTGCGCCCGGACACATGCGTCGCGCCTTGGCCATTGGCATGGCGCTTCCCACTCCAAACGGTCGCGCTTCGTAACTCGCAGTCAGAACGACGCCTCGATCGCTGGGCGGTCCAACAAGTATGGGCTTGCCGCGCAGTGAAGGATCATCCAGTTGTTCAATTGCAGCGTAGAACGCGTCCATGTCGGCATGGGCGATGATTCTCGGCCAAACTGATTCCGCTGGTGCCATCTCCGCCCTAGTTTAGACGAGCGCAGTTGTGGCGGGTCAATTTCTGCTTTGCCCTTGAAAGCAGACATCAAACCGCACAGCCAGGAATGTCCGCTTTACCCCCAAAAGCGGACATACGGCCTGGTGCACAAAATGTCCGCTAAGTGCCAAAAGCGGACATTGCGTGGGTAAAGATGAGGCTCAATCATACTGAAGTTGGGCCTGTCACCCTCTCGTCGAGCATAACGTTGCCGGCCTGCTCCCCTCAAAGGGGTCCATTGATAGAGAGAACCCGACCATTTCCGAGTTCTAAGTCAGACCCCTCAAAAAATAACCGACTGCAAACGCCATCGCCGCAGCCACTCCGCCGATCACAAAGGTTTCGAAACCCGATCGCCACCAAGGAGCCAGCGCCCATTTGCTCTTTGCGGCGCCGATCAGGAAGAACACAATGCCAGTCATGACCATCGAGACCCTGAAGGCGGCTGGCATGTCAAACGCAAACGGCAGTATGGGTACAGCGCCGCAGATCATGAAGGCGAGAAAGGTCGCGAGGCCGGCGAGGAGCGGCGATGGCTGGTTGAGTGAAAGGCCATATTCCTCCCTTACCATTAGGTCGATCCAGTTTTTTTCGTGGGCCGTAATCGAGTCCACGACATCTTCAAGGGTTTTGCCCTCTAGTCCCTTCTGCGCCAGGAGCTGGCGCACCTCTTCCCTTTCGCCGCCAGGATCAAGGCGGATGTGCTTCTTTTCGATTTCGCGGATCCGGTCGAGGTCGTCGGCAACGGTTTTCGTGCCGCTGTAGTTACTCGCTGCCATCGAAAAACCGTCTGCAAGCAGGTTGGCAAGGCCCAGGATCAGAATCACCTTCGAGGAAAGCGCGGCACCCACAACGCCCGCGACAATAGCGAAGGTCGTGATCGCCCCGTCAATTCCGCCATAGACGAAGTCACGGACATACGAAGGTTTCTGGCCCTCAACCAGCCGTGCAGCGATTGCAGCGCGCTCGTGGCTGTGTTCAAGTTTCATCGTCCTTCCGTTCCTGCAACAAATCGCGTGTCTCAAGCAAGTTAGTCACTCCGTCGATGCAGATGTATGGAACGGGCGACTCCCTCGGTGCCAATGCGTCGCTCCTGGTAGCGTGGACCAAGGTGATTATGCAAATTGATTTCAAAGTGGCTGCAATTGCCTTGATCCTAATGCCAGGGATTGTCCAATCAGCAGAGTTTGGCAATCCACAGCTCGGTCTTGCCTACGCAAGAGAAAATTGTGCCGGCTAACCGTGTCTTGTTAGGTACTTGGCCCGGGATCGTCCGTTGGTTTCCGGTCGAATACTTTTTGCCCCGTAAACATCGCCGAGACTATGCCGCCTCCTTCGCGCAGCTCGGTCACGACCACTCCGGCGATATGGATCACGATCACAACAAGGAGTGCGTAGAAATTCCAATAATGGACGGTTAAGAATGCTGAGCGGAACGAGCGCATCGACTCCCATGAGGCGGGGTCGATGCCGGTCTTGTCGTAGGGGGCAATCGTCGAAGGATCGACCCCCGGCGCTGCAATCCATCTGGCAATCCACTGACCGAAGGGCGGGTAATAGATATCCGTTCCGGCAAGAACAAGACCCGTGGCAGCCTGCAACACGAGGAGAACGAGGAGAATCAAAACCATCGCGCGCGCAACCGGGTTGTGACCCAGATAGGGACGCACATCACCGCGGATCAGCTCTTGCACGTAGGTCTTGAACGCTGCTCCGTAGCCGGCGCGGAACGGAAGGATGGCGGCCCACCTTGCGTGCCTATTTCCAATGAAGGCCCAAATGATACGCCAAGCCAAATTGAGGGCGAAGACGTAGCCGAACCACACGTGGGTGGTCTTCAAAAGGATCTTACCGCTGTCGGTCACGCCCAGCTCCTTAGCGTAGAGGAGAGTGGTACCGATGGCGGCCAGACCAAGAATGCAAACGAAGTTGATCCAATGGAACCACCGCGTTGAGAGGTCCCACACTGAATAGGATTGAAGACTTCGATCGGACATCAGTGTGGCGCTCCACTCAATCTGTTGACGTCCCGTGACGCTGTACCGGCAAAGACCCGAATTGGGCCAGGCATCACCACGCCTTGGTGGCGAGCACGTCGACTGGCGGGTCGCTAAGCAGATTGCCCGCGACCGTGCCGATAATAGAATGTCGCAAGCTAAAACGCCCATGCGAACCAATCGCTAGCAAGTCTGCCTTTAAGCGTTCGGCCTGGTCGCGAATGACACTGAGGATACCCCCCTCCTCGATATGGAATGTGGCCCGCAATCCTCCGTTGCCGAGCTGTTCCACCTGGGCGCGGATCCCCTTCTCGAAAGCATTCCTGAAGTTTCTTTCTTGCTCCTGACGAATCTGCGCTTGGGATTCCGGTCCCAGGAATCCTGTAAATGGTACGTGGACGGTGTGGAGCAAATGAAACTCGGCGTCCGGTGCAATCGCGGCGGCGCATTCGAGCGCCCGCTGAGCCGCAGGCGAATTGTCGGTGGCGACAAGAACCCGCTCATAGTTGCGCGCGACCGGGTCTTTGACGAGCAATACAGGCAAATCGCCGATGCGAATGATGCGCTCCGCTGTTGTGCCGCGAAAAAGCTCATAGGCGATATGGCGCGTGATACCGAGCACGATCAGCTCAGCTCCGGTCTCCTGGGCATGGTAAAGGATCTCTTCGTAGTCGTGGCCGCGGATAATTGCGATCTCAGGTTTTACATTGGCGGCTAACGGCAGCGATGCAAGGAGCTGCTCGATGGTTGTGCGGGCGCTTGCTTGGTACTGCTCAGCTATACTTACGGGCACTGTGTCACTGACAATGTGGATCACCTCAAGTGTCGCCCCTAGCTGATGGGCAAGCGCCAAAGCGCGTTGCAGCGCGCGATCGGAGCGGGCGGAAAGGTCGGTCGCCATGAGCAGCTTCTTCATGATGTTGCCTTGCACTCCTTGCTACGTGGTCTGGGGCCAACTTCAATTTAACGTACTGGGTTGCCAATTCGTTGCCTTGACGCTCATCAAGGCTGCCCTCCTCGCCACGAGAGTAGCCAAGTTCTGCACGCAGTAAGTCGTTGGGAGGTAATTCCCCTTGTCCAGGCAGTGCGCCAAATGTCCGCTTTGGGTCAAAAGCGGACATTTGAGGGGACGTCGCGGATGTCCGCTTTGCCCCCAAAAGCGGACATTTGGTTGGACCCGAGGAATGTCCGCTAAGTGCCAAAAGCGGACATTCAGACAGCCTGGTACGCTTCACATCGAAGCTGAGTAGGCGTATTGGTGGCGTGTGCTGTTTCGCGCACGACAGGCGGGCAGCACGATAGCCTCGGCCCGGATGGCCTTCAACCATTACCCCAGGGAGGCTTTGACCGCTGTCCGGGCCTTGTCTATGCGACCGGCGCAAGCAAAGCCAACAGCCCGCCCGGATCTCTCCGAGCGGGCCTTCTTCTTGACTGTGCCGTTTCAGGCAACCGTCAAATCTCCATGTGGCGAGCACCTGGCTCAGTAGTAGTACCGGCAGCGATTGTAGCGGCGCCACCAATAGGCGCTGCCTGTGCGGTAGGCCCTCCGTCTCAGCCAGGCGCAGCGGCCACCGTAATAGTAGCCATACATCGCGTAGGGATAATAGCGCCGCGACCGGCGATAACGGCGTCCGCGGTAGCCCCGGTAGCCGTAAACGCGCCCACGGCGATAACGCCGACCACGATAGCGGCGTCCGCGGTAGCCGCGGTATCCGTAGACGCGCCCGCGACGGTACCCGCGGCCGCGACGGACCCCTCGCCCACGATAAGCACGTCCACCACGATAACCACGTCCGCCACGGAAACCACGTCCGCCACGCCGGGCCACGGGCATTACTGCATCAGCATTTTTCTCAATACCTAAATTGACGCTGGGAAGGGCTTGCGCCGGCGGGGGAATAGCAAGCGCCGCAAACAGGCCTCCCACTACGGCACATGCCACCAACAGTGTCTTCTTCATTCTCGCGTCTCCTCTCCCGCTGAGGGATTTTTGCTTCGCGGATTATTCCTTGCTGCTCGTCACCCTTCGAGCGTGCGCTTGATCGCAGACTTAGGCAGTCAAGGGCTGAGTGCGTTGATATGGGTCAACCGGCAGTCAGAAGCGCCGTCAGTTGGATGAAGCAAATCGACGCGGCGTGAATTCCCCCGCCCCCCGTGACGAGGGTTCATTGGCGGTTGCGCTGCACGGCGGCGGCGATGCCTTGGCGGTTTTCAATCTTTCCGCGCAACTTTTCGAGCCGCGGTGGTTGCTCAATAATTCGTGAGAGATCCCCCAGTCAGCATCAAGGCCCTCGACACACCAACGGCACGCCCGGATGTATCAGGTGTGGCAACTTGCCCGACGCGAGGGCTGGAGTGTCGCAATGAAACGCGGCGAGCCGTACCTATGTAAATAGAGCCCACCCTTCCGGGTTCCCTCGCGGAAGATAGCCCTTTCCCCCTAGAGGCTGGTGGCATACCTGGGCGCCAGCTCTCCCCCCGGAGCGGCGCCCTTTTTTCGTGCCGCCGCCCCAAGAAAGACCAACGGCCCGCCCGTAGCGCAGACTGTTGTAAGAGGCTGGAATCCCACAGCCATCAATGTGGATAGCGATTGACGGAGCTACTTTCGGCGGAATTCTAAGAGCACATGAACACCGAACAGAAACCGAATGGGGAGAGCAACCAATGGACGCATTTCAGACCGCGGCCATAGTCCTCGTTGGCGGGACAGCCGGCTGGGTCTATTTGAAATTGAAGGAAAGAATTGAATTCCTTGAACATGAGGTCCGTTGGCTACGAAATGAGCTGGAAGCCTTAAAACCCACGGAAACTGAGTCGGAATATGACTTGAGGGCACCTCGAACAATGGCGCTTTTGGCTTTGTGGGTGCCGGCGGCGCGGCGTCAGGCGCGGTTGCGATGCTGGTCTGCCGCCTTCGCGGCGGCCTTTGCGTTGCCCTCAAGCCGTCTTGCAACGCCTTGGACGCAATTG
>JAAERO010000340.1 GCA_024230315.1 Hyphomicrobium sp. | reverse complement strand
TGGCCGCCTTGTCGCGCGATGTCTCGAAAACATGGTGGCAAGACAACCACTCACGATGCGTCGCCTCGTTCAAGACACCCACGAATGCCGGGCATTCGAAGGTGTCTCCTATTGAACCGGACTAAAGCGGAGAGGTATGGGCTCCTCGCCCCATAACCTTTTTGATCAGCCTGCATAACCGATTGGCCATCCGTTCAAACCGCGCGTTGGGTCTTTTGGATCCGGTCATGGTCGTTTCGACGCAACAGCTGCTCATAGATCTCCAGTTCTCGACGCGCGACTGCTTTCAAAGAGTAGGCGCTCTGGGCAAAGGCCCGCGCATTTGACGCCATCATCCGCCTTTTTTCCGGCGACAGACCCCGCGCTCGAAGAATTGTCGACCTGAGCGATGCAATAGAGGTTTGACCAACCACGGCGGTTTCACCGTCTACAACAAACGGCTTGATGCCTGGGCTGTCGACTGCGATGACTGGCATTCCGAAAAACATCGCCTCAATTATCGATTTCGGATGACCCTCCAGATCAGACGCAATGATAAAGGCGTCGCATTCGGCCATTGAGCGCGTCAATTTTTCGTGGGGAATTTGACCCAAAAATTTGATCCCAACGCGCATGCTTTGTGCTCGTTGTTCTATTGCACGTCGTTCGGACCCTTCTCCTGCTAGGACCAGTTCGACATTGAGTCTGGAACATGCTGCAACCACGTTTTCCAAGTTCTTTTGTTTGGCTAGCCGTCCCCAGAATCCAAGTCGGAATGTGTCATTCGCCTTCACTTCGCGAAAGTTATGAAACGTAGGCTCCCAAAGTCTATCAACGACATAGTTTGGTATGACAACATGCTTGCAGTTGTCGGCTCCTAGCCGCTCGACAGCGCCGGCCTTTGCGTTTTCTGTAGTGTATTGGCATAGGTCCGCCTTGCGGAGCCACGTGCGTTCGTAGGCGATCGCTTGTCGATAGCGCCTTGATCCGATGCCCTTGGCCTGAGCTTTGAATTCGACGTGGCTGTAACCCTGGCGGACGACAACAGGCACGCCTAAAATCCTGGCGGCGGTGACAGCCTGTTTCGCACCCATCAGCTGGTTGGTCTTGATGAGATCGACACCCTTTAGTCGCTGGAAATGCAAGTATGGCAAGAGGGCGGAATAAAGCCTCTTTGGTAACCGGTACTCGTTGATCAGCACTGTCAGCTCAGCGAAATCTCGTGCAATTTTGAGGTCTTCATCCCCTCCATAAGAAACCAAAAATATTCGAACGCCATTTCTCGCATGTTCTTCGTATAGGGCGAGCTCGCGGCGCAGCCAGCCTCCCTTTTTCCAGCCTTCCAAGGAGACTCCGAGAGTCATGAACAGCGCCAGGGATTTCATGCAAGTTGCTCGTGTCGTGGGGGGGGAGCCTGTACAGTTTTGAGCGGCGGACGTGGAATTGTCCACATCCGCCCGGTAGCCTTCCCCAATCATGCACGCGCCGCTCAATCATTGGCATTGCTTAGCTGTAAATCCAGAGAAAGCGTGGCCGAGACCAGCCTGTAGCTTTTCGGTGAAAACGGCGTTCGTAGAAGCTGCAAGATAGAATAGCGAAGCGCACTTGAGTTGTTTTGATGCCCTGCTACCGAAGGGTGGCCTCTGGTGATTGCCCTATAACTTGCTAAGTGCTGCACTGGATATCGCTGGCCGAGCAAACGAGCATATTTCTGAACTGTCGCGCTCGGCACACGTTGTGAACTATACTCATCGAGCAGTTCACTATCGTCCAGGCCGAAGTGCCGCGCGATCGCCGATAGATCAGAGATTAGAGAATCTGCAACACTGCGCTCTGGGTACCGTTGAGATACCGCTGCCTCGTGTCGTCGATAGCGCAACAATCGGTCCGGGAGGCAATGTATCTCTCCTAGCTCGCTCAGTCGCCACCATAGGTCACGATCTTGCGCCGATCGAAAACAGGGGCGATAGCCGCCGATGACCTTGAGCGGTACCGAACGAATCATTGCCGTTGGGTGCGGGATCGCCGGCGACGATGGAGGAAAATGGCGAAAGTCCCTGCAACGGTCACGCAATCGCACACCATAGGGGGTCCGCTGTTGCTTGGGGAGCGGAAAGTCATCGTTGTCGACTAGGGTCATGCTACAGCCCACCGCGACACATGCTTTATGCTGCGCAAGGTGCGCTACTTGCTTCTCAAATCGAGTAGGCTCGCTGATGTCGTCCGCATCCATCCGCGCAATGAGGTCCCCTCGCGCTGCGGCCAGCCCGGTGTTTAGCGCCGCGGTAGCGCCACGGTTGGGAGTCCGAATAATGGAGACGCGTTGATCTCGCGTAGCTTGGTCTACGAGCAACTCTGGCGAAGAATCAGTGCTGCCATCGTCAACAATGATGACCTCAAATTTATCGTAGGTTTGCCTCAGCACAGATAACAGCGCCGACGAAATGGTTCGTTCGGCATTGAAAACCGGCAGCACGACAGATATCAGACCATCCTGCATTATGTCATCTAAAGCTAAGGCCGCGACGAATCGATCGTCCAATCTCTCTTCAGTGAACCAGCTTGTCGACGATCGCGGGTCCAGGTGAGGTCCTGAAACTGCAGCTCGTAGTGACGGGCGTGACAATCACCCTTGCGTTCCTCGTGCATGCCAGATTCCTCCACGATACCGTGGTCGATCACGTATCAATAATCGCGCCGACATTTACCACTGTCACCTGTGGCAAAATTGCGACATTCAATTCAAAATTCTGCCCGATTTACACTATTCTATTTACTTTGATCAGTAGGCCGACGAAATGAGATCGTCTGCGTAACGTGTGCGTTTAGTGGGAGAGTGCGAGTATGTATCCGCATACCTCGATCGATCTGCTGCCTACTGCGGGTCCGGGACTTATCAAGACTGAACCTGCGCAACTCTTACCCGCGTCGATTACCTCTGCCTTCTACATCAACAGAGATCGTGACGAAGCCCGGCGCGTATTCATTGAATGGTATTTGCGCGAAGCGGGCGTCGATGCTGAGCGCATCCCTGCCGTCGAGGGCTTGGCTGTTCCTCGGTCGCAGGTCCATTTTTTCTATGACGATGATACGCAGTCTTCTCGGTTGAACCCGGGCGAAGTCGGCTGCTACGCGAGCCATCTCATGGCGGCCAGTATCGTCGTCGACCGCGGATTAGAGCACGCGTTGATCTTGGAGGACGACGCAGAGTTTTCTCCAGAATTCGCACAATCCCTCGAGAATATCCTTGCGAGCCTGCCTGCCGGTTGGGACCTTGTCCATCTCAGCGGCGATCCATCGCATGCGACAAAACCGGTGGCACGCTTAGAGAAATCCGGGACACTCGTCCGGTATTCCCGTGTTCCATCGGGCACGGTCGCTTACCTCATCAGTCGAACCGGTGCCAAGAAATTTCTAACATCCTCGAAGAGATTCTGGCCCGTTGACACAGATCTAAGGCAACCCTGGCGGTACGGCTTGCAGATCTATGGAGTCGTGCCCGCGCTCGTTTATCATACCAGAAGGTTCCCCTCAACAATTGCCAAGGGTGCTAAGGGCGAACGTTCGCGGTTGCGCCGAGGCCTACCGAAGCCGTCGCGACATTGTTGGACTGGAAACCCGCTGCACACGCCGCAGGCGTTCTATTTCAATCTCCGGACGCTTGGCCCGCTCTGGTGGGCAAGATGCTGGATGAAGAACGCGCATAGGCGAATCATGCGCCTGATGGGGCTGTAGTATATGCGCGAGCGCAAAACGTTTCGCGATACGGCATCTGCCAAGGCCGCCTATGCGAGTCGGGGGATAGGCCCCGCACCCTTGATCCGGAGAGCGCAGTGAAACCCATTAAACGGAGTATACGAGGCGTTATTTCGGATGCGTTGGGTGTTAGTGCGGACAACAAATTGTTGTGGACGCCCGACATTCCTATTGTCTACGTAGACAATCCGAAGTGCGGTAGCACGACGATCAAGCATAGCCTGAAAGAAGCGCAGGCTGCTGAATACTTTCGAGCAGGTATCGTTTTTAAGAAAAACGAAATTCCGCACAAAGCGGATGATTGCCTCAAAAACCGAGGATTGGCCAAGTTCGCTTGTAGCCGCAGGTTTCTCGTTTCATGCGTGCGGAACCCATTCACTAGAGCCTTGTCCAGCTATCTTGACAAAGTTGCAACGAGTGATCACAGCATTTATCCGGAACTACGGAATCGTAATATTGAAAACTTTGAGCAGCATTTGCTCGCTTTAGCTGACTTCAGGTCAAAGAGATTAAACTGTCATTTCCGCCCCCAGTACATCAATCTTGATTTTCCGAGCATTGAATACGACGCCATTTTTTACCTGGAGAACCTTTCAGCTATGTCCGAATTTTTTACCGGGATCACTCCAAAAATAACCCTTAAAACGTCTGCTCTGCATGCTCGGTCCGCCACTTCTGAACTTCGCAACCACTATACTGATCGTGCCGTCGAGCTGGCGCATGAAATCTATGCACAGGACTTCTCATTGTTTGGCTACAGCAGCAGCCTTAACGATGTCAGCGTCAGTCCCGGCGAATGCATTCTTGGGGATCGCATCATCTCCGATGGTGACGTGTTGTCAGACTTGGTTTCACGTGGCCCAATACGCACTGCTCCTTGCAAATCTTTTGACGCAACGATGCGCTACCATCGGCTCGTTGATGCGCTGGGGTTATGAACCCATCCTCAACGCTCCTCAGGAACAGGTGATCCGCGGACTGCAAATTGAACTGATCTACTAGCCTGCTCCCCTGGAGCGGCTCCAAGTTTGTTAGAAGAATCCGGGGCACGGATGGTCGGGCGCCGACCCCGCGTGCTTCCCAAAGAGAGGTTCCAACGCTATCTTGCCCAGACCGCCAAAGATCTCGAATTCGTAGGAGATTATGCCTGTCAGGCAACAAAACGTTTCACGGCTCGTGATGCGCAATGTAAGATTCGCTTGAATAGAGGGCGCCTCGAAAAATAACCCATACTCCGATTTATGCGAGTCTGATGCCTGACAGATTGATTCGGGCGGGGCACGATGGCGCAGATTGGTTTTTTCGATTCCGACAGGCGGCTTGAGCTGCTGTCGAAGAAAGGTGATCGGCTTGA
>JAAERO010000339.1 GCA_024230315.1 Hyphomicrobium sp. | reverse complement strand
TGCGTCCAAGGCGTTGCAAGACGGCCTGAGGGCAACGCAAAGGCCGCCGCGAAGGCGGCAGACCAGCATCGCAACCGCGCCTGACGCCGCGCCGCCGGCACCCACAAAGCCAAAAGCGCCATTGTTCGAGGTGCCCTAGAGATGTGATTCACGTTTCACTTGGACGCGACCCAAGCGTTTCCAAGTGAAACGATCAGGCTCTAACCAGCGGCATTTTTTCAACGACTAAGCGACCTCGATCAATTCGCTTGCGGCTCCACGCCGTCCTGCAGGGCAAGCACGTGACCGGCCAGGTAAAGCGATCCGCAGACGAGAATGCGCTTCGCTCCCGGCTCCAGCTGATCGATACGCTGCAATGCGGCCTCAATATCACTTGAGCATTCCGCTTCTAAGCCGACGCTGCGGGCGGTCTCCGCTAGTGCCTCTGGAGCGTGTGGCGTCTCGTGCGCGCGGGAAATCGGAACCGTTAGGACACGGCGTACAAGACCGCGAAAGGGGCTCAGGAATCCACCTGAGTCCTTCAGCCCCATCATGCCGACCATGAGATAGACGGGCTTGGGCGCGCGCTCTTCCAGGTCTGCCAGCGTTTGCGCCAACGCACGACCCGCGGCCGGGTTGTGCCCACCGTCAAGCCAGAGCTCTGAGCCCGGCTTCAACATGGACGGTAGCAGTCCCCGATCCAGCCGTTGCATGCGGGCAGGCCAGCGCACCTTTACAAGTCCCTGCTCCATTGCCCGTTCGTCGAGACCAAGCGCGGGCTGCGAGGATCGCAGCTCGAGTGCAGCCGCGACGGCCGTTCCGGCGTTGACAATCTGGTGCCGGCCGGTGAGCGCGGGCAGGGGAAGATCCAAGAGCTCGTCCTCAGCCTGCACGACGAGACGGCCGCTCTGCTCATAAGCATCGAAGTCCTCGCCCCACGCGACCAGCCTTGCGCCCACCCGATCCGCTTCGACGCGTATTACGTCTTCCGCCTCCCGCTCTTGCTGGGAAACAACGACTGGAATGCCGGGTCTCAAAATGCCAGCCTTCTCGTAAGCGATTTTGTCGAGCGTGCCCCCAAGCTTGTCGGAGTGATCAAGCGAGATCGAGGTAATGACGCAAAGGGCCGGATTTGCAACGATGTTGGTTGCATCGAGCCGCCCACCAAGCCCCACCTCAAGCAGCAGCACATCGGCCGGGTGCTCGGCAAATGCCAAGAAGGCGGCCGCCGTCGTGATCTCGAATTGCGTGATGTCGTCGTTGCCGTTGACGGCCTGCGTACGCGTCAAGACATCGATAAGCGCATCTTCGCCGATCGGAGCACTTTTCCCGTCGCTACCCGCGAGTTCGATACGCTCGTGGAAGCGCACCAGATGCGGGGACGTATAGACGTGCACGCGCGCACCTGCCGCTTCAAGCATCGCCTTTAAGAAAGCCGCCACCGACCCCTTTCCGTTGGTGCCAGCCACTTGCACGCACGGGGGCAGGCGCTTGTGCGGATTGCCCAGCTTGCCAAGAAGCCGCTCGACGCGGCCGAGCGATAAATCAATCAGCAGGGGATGCAGGAGTTTCATCTCGGCGAGGAGCTGAGCGCTCGTCGGCATATCAGCCCTCCCCTCTCGCCACAACCATCATACGGCGTCTATCAGGACCTTGACGGACTCTGTCGAGCCGCTGCAGCAACGTGACGGTTTATTTTCCACGCCCGAGGTTCGAGCCGTTTTCTGGACCGTAGCGCAACTGATGTCAGGCACGTTACCCGTCCTTCGGCAGTGGCGGCGTACCCTCAGAGTCATCCTCACGGTGCGTCGTCTCTCCGCGCTCGAAGCGTGAGGGTTCGACCCTTTCCTCTGGACCGAGAATCTCCGGCTCGATTGCAATTTCGGGCAGCACTTGCACCGGCGCCTCAATGGCGTTGGCCTCAGCCGCCCTACCGTTGAGATATGGGCTACCGTTAATCCTCTTGTCCGTCGTGTCGCCGTGACCCATGGCCGCCCCATCTTTCACCATGAGCAATTGGCACAGCCGGCTCAGCGTCTCACGCATCTCATGGCGGTGGACGACCATATCGATCATCCCATGCTCCAACAGATACTCGGCACGCTGGAAGCCCTCTGGCAATTGCTCCCGGATCGTCTGCTGGATAACGCGCGGGCCCGCAAAACAGATAAGGGCTCCGGGCTCCGCGATGTGGATGTCGCCTAGCATGGCATAGGAGGCCGTAACGCCGCCAGTTGTCGGATCGGTGAGTACGACGATGTAAGGCAGCCTTGCCTCTCGTAAACGCTGCACAGCAATCGTCGTACGCGGCATCTGCATCAATGAGAGTATGCCCTCCTGCATGCGCGCTCCGCCGGAAGCGGCAAACAGAATAAAGGGCGTCTTCTTTTCGACTGCGCGGAGCATACCCGTCACCACGGCCTCTCCCGCCGCCATGCCAAGCGAGCCTGCCATGAAGCGGAAGTCCTGCGCGGCAGCAACAATGTCCTGGCCGTCGAGACGCCCCTCGCCGACAAGCACCGCGTCATCGAGTTCGGTCGATGACTTTGCGTCACGAAGACGATCGGTATAGCGCCGGCCGTCGCGGAATTTTAAAGGGTCCATGAAAACGTCCGGAACGGCGATCTTTTCGTACTCGCCATCATCGAACAGGAGTTGCAGGCGCGCCGGGGCGCCCATGCGCATGTGGAAGTTGGAACCGGGCACGACGAATTGGTTGGCCTCCAGGTCCTTGTAAAAGACCATCTGGCCAGTCTCCGGGCACTTCACCCAAAGATTGTCCGGCACCTCACGCTTCGTGGTTAGAAAGCTGCGGATCTTCGGACGTACAACGTTGTTGATCCAGTTCACGCTTTTTGGTCTCTCAACAGCCTTACGCGCTCGATAGCATTGATCCCGCAGGCCTGAACGGCGCTAATGTAGCATATCGAACCGCGAGAATCCCTAATATGGCAGCCCTTCGTAATCGTCTGCACTTACCGTAAACTCGGCGCGGCAGTCTCGAAGTTTCGAACGCGCATCAGCCCGTCTGTAGGGCTCCAGCAAAGGACTGAACTAAATCTAGGACAGATGGCACCGTCTTGCTAGTGGACCATCCTCCAGCTTCGAGACTCTGCTCTATGGCGCTTACGAGGGCAGAACCAACCACGACGGCATCGGCGCCCTTGGCCAGCGCCTTGGCCTGATCACCCGTTTTTACGCCAAAACCGACCGCAACGGGAAGGGTCGTGGCCTTTTTGATCAGATTAACTTGGGTGTGAACAGCGTTAACATCGGGAGCCGCGGCACCCGTAATTCCCGTAATCGACACATAATAGAGGAAACCTGAGGTGTTGGTGAGCACGGTCGGCAGGCGTCTGGCGTCTGTCGTGGGGGTCACGAGCCGTATGAAGTTCAGCCCGTGCTCCCTGGCAGGGATGCACAGCTCGTCGTCAGCCTCGGGCGGCACGTCAACAACAATAAGGCCATCGACGCCGGCGGCCGTCGCATCCTTCAAAAACTCCTCGTTCGGGTAGACATAGATCGGGTTGTAGTACCCCATGAGCACAATGGGCGTGTCCTGATCATGTTTGCGGAATTCTGAAACCAATTCGAGCGTGGCGCGCATCTTGTGGCCGGCTTTGAGCGCGCGCAGCGAGGAGGCCTGGATAGCGGGACCGTCCGCCATCGGATCGGAAAACGGCATCCCGAGTTCGATGACGTCGGCGCCAGCCTTTGGAAGCCCGAGGAGAATCTTCTTCGAGGTCTCAAGGTCAGGGTCCCCAGCGGTGATAAAGGTGACGAGACCGGGCCGGCCTTCCTCCTTCAACCTAGCGAAGCGACGATCAATACGAGTGGTTTTCGACATAAGGTTCCTGAGCAAAGGGCGAAGCGATGGAGGAGCGGAGCACGGTTGACTCCCGTCTACATTTTCATCCCCAAGTGATCGGCGACAGCGAAAATGTCCTTATCGCCGCGACCGCACATGTTCATCACAAGGAGATTGTCCTTGGACAATGTTGGCGCCAACTTTTCGACGTACGCCAATGCGTGCGAGGGCTCGAGCGCTGGGATAATGCCTTCACGCTTGGTGCACATCTGAAAGGCCTTAAGCGCTTCCTGGTCTGTTGCCGCCACATAGGTGACACGGTCCGTATCCTTCAGCCAGGCATGCTCAGGCCCGACACCGGGATAATCGAGCCCCGCCGAAATCGAATGGCCCTCTAGGATCTGGCCGTCATCGTCCTGCAGGAGATAGGTGCGATTACCGTGCAGAACGCCAGGGCTGCCGCCGTTCATGGAGGCTGCGTGCCCATTGGGAACATCAAGGCCGTGGCCGCCCGCCTCGACGCCATAGAGCTTGACGTTCTCATCGTCGAGGAATGGGTGGAAGAGCCCAATCGCATTGGAGCCGCCGCCGATGCAGGCAACGAGCGTGTCGGGCAGCCGCCCTTCCCGCTCCAACATCTGCTCGCGCACTTCCTTGCCAATAATCGATTGAAAATCGCGCACCAGCTCCGGGTAAGGATGCGGTCCCGCTACCGTGCCAATGATGTAGTAGGCGTCGCGGACGTTCGTGACCCAGTCACGCAGCGCCTCATTCATCGCATCCTTGAGCGTGCCGGCGCCGCTGGTCACAGGATTGACCTTGGCTCCGAGCAATCCCATGCGGAATACGTTGGGCTTCTGGCGCTCCACGTCCGTCTTGCCCATGAAGATCTCGCACGGCAGCCCGAAGCGAGCGCACACCGTCGCAACAGCAACGCCGTGCTGCCCTGCGCCCGTCTCCGCGATAATACGCGTCTTTCTCATGCGACGTGCGAGCAAGATCTGACCAAGGCAGTTATTGATCTTATGACTGCCAGTGTGATTGAGCTCATCGCGCTTAAAGTAAATCTTGGCGCCACCGAATTGCTCAGTCAGCCGTTCGGCAAAATAGAGCGCGCTCGGTCTGCCAGCGTAGTTCGCGTTAAGATCGGCGAGTTCAGCATGGAACGCGGGATCATTCTTCGCTTCATTATAAGCGCGCTCTAAGTCAAGGATCAGCGGCATCAGCGTTTCGGCGACGAAACGGCCCCCGAAGATGCCGAAATGGCCACTATCGTCAGGCCCGCTTCGGAACGTATTGGGCTTCGTGTCCTTGGGTTGTGTAGGTGCTGTAGCCATAAGCGCTATCCTTAAGCTGGCTGTAACCCGCCATCATGGCGCTTGATTAGCGGTCTTTGCGGCATGAAGAAAGCGGCGGATGAGCTCAGGGTCCTTTTCACCGGGACCCGCCTCGACGCCTGATGATACATCCACAGCCCTGGCGCCCGTCATCCGAATCGCCTCTGCGACATTCAAAGGCGTAAGACCACCGGCAAGCATATAGTCCATCTTGCCGCGCACACCTTCGAGCGCTTGCCAATCGAAGGCGATGCCGTTGCCGCCGGGCAGCGCGCCTGGGCGGGCCTCGGGTGCCTTGGCGTCGAAAAGGATGAGATCGGCCTTACCTTTGTAGGCAAGGGCATTTTGGGCGTCTTCCGCGCAATTGACCTTGACCGCTTTCATCACCGGAAGGCCCAGGCGCTGCGCAATCTCGACGACACGCTCGGGAGTTTCTTCGCCATGCAACTGGATCACGTCGGGGTCGGCTGCGGCAACCACCTCGTCCAGCAGGTTATCATCGGGATCGACGAGCAGGACGACGATCTTTGCCCGCCCGCGGGCCTTGTCCGCCAACTTTCTCGCTGTTGAAAAGTCAATGTTGCGCGGGCTCGCTTCGTGAAACACGAGACCGACATAATCGACGCCGTTGGCAAGCGCGGCCTCAAGCGCACTTTCCGTTTTCAGTCCACAAATCTTCACGTCTGTCGGCATCGATGTTTCCAAGTGATGCACTCCGTCTCGGAGGAGAACAGCCCTGCGCCAAGGCAGTATACCGCGGGGCGGCGACCTTAGAGCCTGATCGTTTCACTTGGAACGGCTCAAGCGTTTCCAAGTGAAACGTGAATCAGTCTCTACACTTTTGATTTAGAGCAAGATTCACTTATCTGGCGTATACCTTCCTGGTTTGGCGAGCGATTCCATCAAGAACGATCTTGCTCTAGGGCACGTCATATTTGGTTTACATACCCGGCCGCTGATCAGGCACCAGGCGCGGCAAGCTGCTTTGCGGCGCCGGCCGATTGCGCGTCGCGCTCGCGCGTCAGCCGGTCCGCCTCGGCATGCCAATGTGCAGCTTCTTTTGCCTTCAAGCGTGCGCTTTTGCGCCAACGCCCCTGGCTAGCCCACATCGCGACACCACCAACAATGACGCCGATAAGCATTGCGACGAACAAATAACCATAGAACGGCAGGAGGAGCGAAACCACGGGAGCGTCGGGACGGAAGGGGTCGAGCACAAGGCGCACTTCGTGACGATTGGCGACAGCAAGTGTAACGAGCACCACTGCCACAGGGATCGCAATCAAGAGCCAGAAAATCCGACGCACGTCGTAGAGCCTCAGAACTTGAGCTAGTAGCTTTCTTTAGTGCTGTTTAGTCGCTCGCGAAGTTCCTTGCCGGTCTTGAAAAACGGCACGTACTTCTCAGCGACAGGTACAGCCGCACCAGTGCGCGGGTTGCGCCCCTGCCGAGCCGCCCGGTGCTTCACCGTGAAAGCGCCGAAGCCGCGCAGCTCAACCCTATCTCCCCGCGAAAGTGCTTCAACGATCTCGTCGAACACAACATTGACGATGCGCTCTACGTCGCGGTGATAGAGATGGGGATTGGAACTTGCGATCAAATGGATCAGCTCGGATTTGATCATGGTGGGCCCCGAAGAAAATTACTGTATTCTCTCAATTTTCCGAAGGTTGCCAAACAGAGACGAGGCCGTCAAGACCAAGTGTCGACAAGCTGGGATCGCGCCCCAGAATCCGGACCAGGCGCGCCTCACTATCGCCCAGCAGCCCTCCCGCAATGAACCTGATCACGCTCAGAAACCCAAGCGAACTCGACGACTTGGGCTTCCAGTCAATAACCTGCAATTCCGGATCAATCTTGCGCTTCTCGCGCAACCATTTGAGCGCCTGGTCCTCGCCGCCAATCTCGTCGACGAGCTTCAATTCAACAGCCTCCCGCCCCGTAAAGACGCGGCCCTGCACCAGCCCCGGGATGTCATCGGGTTTGATGCCGCGGCGGGCCTCGACCAGCGACAAAAACCACTGAAACCCTTCGTCGATCATCGATTGGGTGACGGCCTTGCCTTCCTCGTTCAAGGGCTCGAATGGGGAGGGAACGGCCTTGAGACGTCCGCTTTTTATCGCGTTGACCTTGATCCCGATGTTATCGAGCAACTGGCTAACCTCGGGCCATTGAATGAGGACGCCAACTGAACCAGTGATCGTATTGGCCCTCGAGACGATGTGGTCGGCCCCAAGTCCGACGATATAGCCGGCCGATGCGGCAATGGTTCCGAACTGCGCCACCACCGGTTTCTTCTTTGCGACATCGCGCAGCGCTTCAAACAATGCCTCGCCGCCCGTCGTCGTGCCGCCAGGACTGTTCACAAAAACAAGAAGGGCTTTCACGTTCTTGGCGTCGGCCAACTCCCTCAACAGTTTAAGCTGGCCACGTTTTTCGGTAATTGTGCCTTCGATCGAAATGCGTGAGATCTGATCTCCGCCCAGCGCCACAGCCAGCCGATCGCTGGCGGCACTAAAAGCAACAAGTGCCGCAACAACAGCCGCCACGGCCAGCGCGCGCCACACTCCAAGGCTGCGGCGCAGCCGCCTCCGCGCCAGAACGGTATCGACTTCCAGGGTCATCTCGGCTCTCCAGCCTCAAGCATTGGGGGCGCTTGTCATCAAGAAGCGCCAGTGTTGAAGCAAGTTTGGCAAGCTTAAGCTAGCCTTCAATAGTCGCAGCGAGACTGCGGTCACCCAAAAAACGACAAAGCGCGGCTGGAGAAGCCCCCCCCGCCACGCTTGCCGCAGATCATCACCATTGCACGGTGGTGGCCTATTCCTCGCTCTTGCTCTTGCTTTTACCCTTGCTCTTACTTTTGCTCTCGTCGCTTGCCTCTGCCTCTGTCGCCGAATCCTCGCTTGCGGCCTCGGCGGCACCAGCTTCGGCAGCTTCCGGCTCAGCGGTTTCAGGCTCACTAACGTCTGCGCCGGCATCATCCGCTGCATCGTCAGCGCCGGCCTCCCCAGTATCGGAGGTCTCACGCTTCTTGATCGCAGCCTTGAAGATATCGCCGAGTGAAGCACCAGAATCAGAGGAGCCGTATTGGGCCACCGCCTTCTTCTCCTCCGCGATCTCCAGAGACTTGACAGAGACGCTAAGGCGCCGCGCGGCCTTGTCGACGCTCATTACGACTGCATCGACTTTGTCGCCTATGTTGAAGCGGTCGGGGCGCTGCTCAGAGCGATCGCGCGATAAGTCGGAGCGCTTGACAAAGGCGGTGATCTCGCCGTCGCCAACCTTGACCTCAATGCCGTTCTCTTGAACAGCAATGACCTCGCACGTTACTATATCGCCTTTCTTATACCGACCAAGCGCGTCGATTGGATCGCCGGCCAGCTGCTTGATGCCCAGAGAGATGCGCTCTTTTTGGCTGTCGACGTCGAGCACCGCCGCCTTGACGGTGTCGCCCTTCTTGTAATCCTTGATGACCTCATCACCCGACTTTATCCAATCGAGATCGGACAAATGCACCATGCCATCGACGCCCCCTTCGAGCCCGATGAAGAGGCCGAACTCCGTGATGTTGCGAATGGGGCCTTCAACCGTCGACCCTTTCGGGTGCACCGAGATGAAGGCTTCCCATGGGTTGTCTTGCGTCTGCTTGAGGCCTAGCGAGATGCGCCGCTTATTAGGATCGACTTCCAGGACTTGCACTTCGACCTGCTGGGTGGTCGAAACGATCTTTCCAGGGTGTATATTCTTTTTGGTCCAGCTCATCTCCGAGACATGGATGAGACCTTCCACGCCCGGCTCCAACTCGACGAACGCGCCGTAGTCGGCAATGTTCGTCACCGTACCCTGAACACGCTGGCCGACTGGATACTTGGTCTCGATCGACTGCCAGGGATCGTCCTGCAGCTGCTTCATGCCAAGGCTGATGCGCTGCGTCTCAGTATTAATACGAATGATTTGAACCTTGACCGTGTCACCCACGTTCAGGATTTCAGATGGGTGATTGACGCGCCGCCAAGCCATATCGGTGACGTGCAACAGACCATCGATGCCGCCCAGGTCGATAAATGCGCCGTAGTCGGTGATGTTCTTGACGAGGCCCTCAATAACCTGACCCTCCGCCAGACGGGCCACGATGTCGGCACGCTGTTCGGCGCGAGTCTCCTCGAGAACGGAGCGGCGCGACACGACGATGTTGCCGCGACGTCGATCCATCTTGAGGATCTGAAACGGGTGCGGCTGATGCATGAGCGGACCGATGTCGCGTACGGGCCGGATATCAACCTGGCTGCCGGGAAGGAACGCGACAGCGCCATCGAGGTCGACGGTGAAGCCGCCCTTTACTTTGTTGAATATGACGCCGCTAACCTTCTCGCCCTTCTCGAACTGCTTCTCAAGACGGGTCCAGCTCTCCTCACGGCGCGCTTTTTCGCGCGACAGAACCGCCTCGCCGAGCGCGTTCTCTACGCGCTCCAAGTAGACATCAACCACGTCGCCGACCTTGAGCTCCACCGGATTACCGGGCGTGCTAAATTCGCGCACCGCCACGCGGCCTTCCATCTTCAGTCCGACGTCAATCACCGCAACATCCTTTTCGATGCCGACCACCTTGCCTTTGACGACGCTACCCTCGAGGACATCCTCTTTCGAAACGCTTTCGGCGAGCAACGCTGCAAACTCTTCGTGCGTTGGGTTTAGGTCCGTTGATACGACGGCTTCTGCCATGTGACGTAACACTCCTTAGGTGCGTTATTCGCGCCGCGTTGGCGGTACAAAAGACGGTGGATGCGACAAACAGCGTCCGCCACGGCAACCCGTGATCGGACAGTCTCCTGCCGGCTCGTGTGAATGCTGGATCTGATACCGCTGCGATGGGCCTGGCCCGCCAACTAAATTTGGGACACCCTTTGGGCACCCTATTGGCCGATCTTCCTCTTGATCAATCCGACAGCTGCGTCGAATGCCGCCTCTATATCCAAATCCGACGTGTCAAGCAAGGTCGCATCGGCGGCAGAACGCATGGGAGCGCTTTCTCGCACCGCATCACGGGCATCACGGCGCTGAATATCGGCCAAACCCCTCTCATAGGTCACAGCCTCCGATTGGGCCTGACGCTCCAGGAAACGGCGGCGCGCACGCACCTCGGGTGAGGCTGTGACGAAGATCTTGACGTCAGCGGCAGGGCACACGACCGTCCCGATATCGCGCCCATCGAGGACCGCCCCGCCGGGCTGGGCCGCGAACGCCCGCTGATAGTCGAGCAGAGCCGCCCTCACCTCAGAGATGCTGGCGACGATCGACGCCCACTCCCCCGTCCCAGGGCTGCGCAGGCCGGGATCATCGAGGGAAGAAGGATCGAGGCTGCGCGCCAATGCCACCGCCGACCAAGTGTCCGGCAATCGAAAACCGCGGGCATGCACATCGCGGGCGACAGCGCGATAAAGCAGCCCCGTATCGAGACAGGGCAGGCCCCAATGTCGCGCAATAAGCTTGGCAAGCGTGCCCTTGCCCGAAGCGGCCGGTCCATCAATCGCGATAATCATTCGGTCTGCCTGATCGGATCGGTGAACGTAGCACCGAGACCTTCCATAAGCCCACGAAACTCTGGAAAGCTCGTTGCTATCATCGTTGCGTCATCGACGGTCACCGGGTGCTCGCCCGCAAGACCCATCGTCAGGAATGCCATGGCAATGCGATGGTCCAGATGCGTTGTCACAATGCCACCGCCCGCCACCGTCGCTGCACCATGCACGATGAGCGCCCCTGGTTCTGCCTTAACGTCAACCCCATTGGCGATAAGGCCGGCAGCCGTTGCCGCGAGGCGGTCGCTTTCTTTGACCTTCAATTCGGACAGACCCTGCATGCATGTCACTCCATCGGCAAAGGCGGCAACGACGGCAAGTGCAGGATATTCGTCGATCATGCTGGGCGCGCGTTGCGCGGGAACGCTGACGCCCTTGAGCTTTGAGAAACGCACGCGAATGTCAGCAACCGGCTCGCCGCCCTCCTCGCGCGTGTTGAGAAAGGCAACGTCGCCCCCCATTTCTTGCAAAGTCAGATAGAAGCCGGTGCGCGTGGGATTGACCAGAACGCCCTCGATCGTCACATCCGATCCGGGAACGATCAGGGCCGCAGCGGCAAAAAATGCAGCCGAACTTGGATCGCCAGGAACCGTCACATCGTGACCTGCAAGTTCCCCATCACCCCTTACGGTAATATGCGTGAGACCATCCTGCACAACGCTTCGCACATCGGCACCGAAGAAACGCAGCATGCGCTCGGTGTGATCGCGCGTTGCCTCTTTTTCAATGACAGTAGTCTCACCGGCCGCATGAAGCCCGGCTATGATGATTGCGCTTTTCACCTGCGCGGAGGGAACGGGCAGCTCGTAGGTAAAGGGCACCAAAGCCGATGATCCGCGCACGTTGAGCGGCAGCGTGTCGCGGTCTTCTTCCACCTGAAGTCCCATTCGCTTGAGCGGGATCAGGACGCGGCCCATAGGGCGTCTGCTGAGCGAAGCATCGCCCACCATGCGCACGGTGATGTCGTGGCCCGCGATAACACCCAGCATTAACCGGGTGCCGGTGCCTGAGTTACCGAAGTCGATTGGCGCCTCCGGTTGGCGCAGGCCACCCACGCCGCAACCCGTAATGCGCCATTCGCCGCCCACTTTTTCCACAGATGCGCCCAGCGCAGCGACCGCTTTCGCCGTGTTAACAACATCGTCGGCCTCCAGCAGACCGCGGATCCGACTCACGCCGGACGCCAGCGCCGCGAATATCAGCGCACGGTGCGAGATCGACTTGTCGCCTGGCACCCGGACCCGGCCGGTGAGCAGTCCGGCTTTGGACGTGGCTAGGGGCTGGGAAGCGGTAGGGCTCTGGGAACGCACGGGTCTCGAGGCTCCAGCGGGCGCAGGCGGCACAGCCCGCATAGGCTAGTGTTGGTCGGCATAGAGCCGAGCCGTCGCAGCCCTGTCAACGGCGCGGCCCCGCTTTATGACGGTAGGCGGCAGAACGAAGCTTTGCTTTTGACAAGCTGAAGGCCTTGTGGCAAATCGCCTACAATTCCCCAAAACCTTAAAGGTTGGCTCCATGGCGACCAAGCGAAACCGCGGGACAAAGCGCACCTGTCAGAGTAGCGAGTGCGGCTCCCACTTTTACGATTTGGACCGCACCCCCATCGCTTGCCCGATCTGCGGTGCTGAGTATGTCGTCGCCTCTGCGCCGGCGCCTATTACCGTTGTTCAACCTGAAGAGCCGGCACCCTCCAAGCCGAAAAAGAAAGAATTTGCTGACGCGGAGACCGACGAAGAGGAGACGACAGAAGAGGATACGCTCGACGAGGTCGAGGCCGACAAGACGGTTAGCAACGACGACGATGAGACCTTCCTGGTGCAAGAGGAAGAAGACGGAGGCGACGTATCGAAAATCCTTGGCGGCACCAAGTCCGAGGGCGGCGGGGGGTCCTGAAACAGCGTCTTTGTTTTCCGGCACATTCTTTGCGCGGAGGGGCAAGGCAAGTTCGTCCTTGCAGTTTTGACGACTAGGGCCTAATCAGGGCCCCGGTTTTTGGGAGGCGCTTTGGCCCTCCCGCATATGTTCTCAATAGTTGGGGCCGTAGCTCAGTTGGGAGAGCGCGTGAATGGCATTCACGAGGTCAGCGGTTCGATCCCGCTCGGCTCCACCAATGGGGTCAATGACTTAGGGGCACCTCGAACAATGGCGCTTTTGGCTTTGTGGGTGCCGGCGGCGCGGCGTCAGGCGCGGTTGCGATGCTGGTCTGCCGCCTTCGCGGCGGCCTTTGCGTTGCCCTCAGGCCGTCTTGCAACGCCTTGGACGCAATT
>JAAERO010000338.1 GCA_024230315.1 Hyphomicrobium sp. | reverse complement strand
GCGTCCAAGGCGTTGCAAGACGGCCTGAGGGCAACGCAAAGGCCGCCGCGAAGGCGGCAGACCAGCATCGCAACCGCGCCTGACGCCGCGCCGCCGGCACCCACAAAGCCAAAGGCGCCATTGTTCGAGGTGCCCTAAAGTACAAAAAGCACAAGCGTGTCGCCTACATCATACGCAACGGCCGGCTCTATAGACCTGAAGCCAATGTTAAACGCAGCACTTTAGCCATTCTCATGCAGACGACGACGACCATGACGGCGGCGAGCGGCGTCAATGATACCTATCGCATCTATCTCACGACGAAGCGCGATGGGGTCGGGTTCAACCTGGCGTACATCGATGATGATTTCACCCTTCCCTACAAGGGCCCCTTTGACAAAGGTTACATGAGAACCCTCTTTAACCACGGTTTCCAGAAGGGTTTGGCCGGTTATCCTTGGCGAAACACGCCTCCGGGATACCACGAGTGAGGGCAGAGCAAGCAAGCTAGCGAAGCCTAATTTTAGCGAGCCTGCACTTGCCACCCGGCACGTCGATAAGGAAGTAATGTTATGAGCCAGCGGCTGACTTGGTTCCTAGCAGGAGCAGCATGCGCTTCAATGGTTTGGTTTGTCCTATTGATGGAAATCAACGAGGGCTTACTGCAGGTATTCATGGGATTCTCAGGACAGTAGTTGGTCAACACGTCAGCGGCTTCCCAACGTTGGAGGCGGCGACCAAGTCCCAGGGACGCTCATCGATTCTCAAAGCTTTGAATGCGCCTTACGGCTTATTATTGATCTGCTGCTCCGATGGCCCGCTGTATCATTTGCCGTCATCGAGTACAGCTCGCGATCTGACCAAACAGTACTGCTTTGGATTTGTCGGAGACGACCGGCTGCTTATTGATCTCACGAGCGCGCTCGTAGGCACGCTTCACCGCCGGCCGCGCTACTATGGCCCCGAACCAACGGTTCAGATGCGGAAACTCGTCTAAGTTCTGCTTCTGGCGCTTGTGTGGCGCGATCCAGGGGTAGGCTGCCATGTCTGCGATCGAGTAATCCCCCGCGATGTAGTCCCGTTCGGCAAGGCGTTTGTCCAGAACGCCGTAGAGTCGATTGGTCTCATTGACGTAGCGATACATCGCGTAGGGAATGCTCTGGCTTGCGTACTGTACGAAATGATGGTTCTGCCCGGCCATCGGGCCTAGTCCCCCCATTTGCTAGAAGAGCCATTGCATGATATCAACGCGCCCGCGCACGTCTGCAGGCAGGAATTGGTCAGTCTTCTCGGCGAGGTGCTGCAGAATTGCGCCGGATTCGAAAATGCTTATCGGCGCGCCGCCATCTGCAGGAGCAGTATCGACTATAGCGGGGACACGGTTGTTTGGGGCAATACGCAGGAAGTCGGGCGCGAATTGTTCGCCCTTGCAAATGTTGACAGGCAGGACGCGATGCGGGACGCCCGCCGCCTCCAGAAAGATCAAGACCTTGTGCCCAATGGGCGTGGTCCAATAGTAGAGATCGATCATTTGCTCCTCGGCTTGGATATCGGAACAAGTACGGTGGCTAAGGCAGGCCGGCCAAGTGCCTCCATCAAACATCCCTCGTCTTCTGACTTTGATCAAGGACGCCCATGGTTCGCCTGTGTGCATTCTCCTATGCGCTCGTCAACTCAGCGCCCTTGGAGAGACGAATGCGCACAGCACCGGCCCCCGCTGTGCGAGACGAAAACATAGGGAGCATCCAATGATAGACGATATTTCTGGCCATCCATGTATCCCGGAATCGTGGTCGGTCTGCTTGTCGGCCTCGCGGGCGTCAGCCTCCTCTCAACGACCCTCGGGGCAGTCGGCGGACTCGCTGGCGCTATATTGCTGTTTTTTGTCTTCGCCTGGCTCGGCTTAGAAGACAGCATTCTGTCTCTCGTCGGACTTATCGGCGGGGCCGTTCTTGGCGCATACCTTTTGATGGCTGCTGGCCACTGGATGATTCGGAAACGATCGCGTGAAGCGAAATAGCCTGTCTGCGCTGTGGCGATACCATTGACGTTCAGATGATTCCTGCGGCGAATGCTGACCAGAGTTGTAGAGGCGGGGCTCGCAGAGCACTGCAATGACGGGACGAGACACATAGTAAAGGCCGTCGTCCAGCGCGATGCCCCTGCCGCCTCTTGTCCTTTCGTCGCACATTGATCTGCGTCAAAGCGTTAAGCCGCCACCGAAGCGAGAAAGGAGGCCATTCGAGGATAGCAGGTTCAATAAAAAGAGGGGGCCCGCACCATGTCGCCGAGAGCAGAGGTGGTTGCCTTTTCGCATGGAATGGCGTTGCTGACAGCCGTTGTCGGCACCCTACTAGGTTTGACGGTAGCACTGCTCGCCACCGACGAGGTGATGAGATTCCACGCGATCCTATTTACGATCGCCTTTGTGGCAGGTGGATATTACCTTGCACTCCACCCACGTAAGGCCGGACCCCAAGAGCAGAAAAGCTATATGGACGGCCCCATTAAGGTCGCGACGATTGCTGCGGTCTTTTGGGGTATCGTCGGGTTTCTCGTCGGTGACGTGATTGCTTGGCAGCTAGCCTTTCCAATCTTCAACCTCGATTTACCATGGACGAATTTTGGGCGGTTGCGCCCCGTCCACACGTCCGCAGTGATCTTCGCCTTCGGCGGCAATGTGCTGCTGGCGACATCGCTCTACGTCGTACAGCGCACCTGCCGTGCACGTATCGCCGGGTACTGGACACCCTGGTTCGTCGTGTGGGGCTACCAGCTCTTCGTTGTATTGGCAGCCACGGGCTACGTGCTAGGTGTCACGCAGGGCAAGGAGTACGCCGAACCGGAGTGGTACGTCGACATTTGGCTCACGATCGTCTGGGTCGCTTACCTGCTCGTCTTCCTCGGAACACTGTGGAAACGCAAGGAACCGCATATCTACGTGGCGAACTGGTTCTTCCTTGTGTCAACGGCGGAGTAAAAACCGGCCACCGTGGCGGAGTAACATTAGGCCAGCTGATGTAGGGGCGGTTGAAGCAGGAAGGCCCCTTTAGCTAAAGGGGCCTTCTTGTTTTCGGCGGTTGGTGTGGTGCTGTCAGGT
>JAAERO010000337.1 GCA_024230315.1 Hyphomicrobium sp. | reverse complement strand
TTACTTTAACTGCTAATACAACTTATGCAATGGCATTAGTGATGGATGCTAATGCATCTCACGCTTATACCAATGGAGATGGATCTAACGAAGCATTTTCTAACGCAGATTTATCAATAGCATTAGGAGCTGCTTCTAATGAAGCATTTACAGCACCAACATTTGCACCACGTGTGTGGAATGGAACTCTTAACTATACAGGAGGTGCTACAGGAAGTAGTCCAGAATTAATGTTAGATTGTTCAAACTTAGGTCAGAACATTATTGAAGTATTTGTAACAGATGATTCTGGAAATGTAAGTTCTTGTCAAGCTACAGTAGTAGTAAACGATGTAACTGCACCAGTATTAGTATGTGAAGATACTACAATTGAATTAGGAGAAGACGGTACTTATACTATCGACCCATTAGATTTAATTGGTACTATGCCAACTACCTATAATGTAATTACAATTGGTAGTGATAACCAATCTGGTACTGCAGGAACAACAGATCTTACAGTAGATGTTACAGAGGCTGCATCATTATCTTTTGATTGGGATTATGTTTCTGAAGATGTACCAGGATTTGATTCTTTCGGATACTTAGTAAATGGAACTTACACTGCCTTAACTGATGGATCAGTTACTAGTGGAAGTGCTATGGTAGATGTATTACCAGGAGATGTATTTGGATTCCGTTCAGAATCTACTGATGGTTTATTTGGATCTTCAACTACAACAATTACTAATTTTATGCCAGGATTCGCAGGTCAATTTGCACCTGAGAACTGGACTGAAACTTTAGATAACTCTGATGGTTCTGCTACATTCGTAGAGATTCCAGGAGGAACATTAGCATTTGATGCTTGTGGTATTGATGTATTAATTGCAGATTTAGAAATGGTAACTTGTGATGACATAGGAACACCAATCACTGTAACTGTATTCGCTACAGATGCTAGTGGAAATGTATCATCTTGTACATCAGTTGTAACTGTTGTAGATGCTATGGCACCAGTGCTTACTTGTCCAGAGGATGAGTCAGTAATGGTAGATCCTGATGGAACACATACAGTAGCTGATTACATTGAAAGTGGAGCTGCATTTGCTACAGATAACTGTGCAGATCCAGTAACTATCACACAAGATCCAGTTGCTGGAACTATCTTAGGTGTAGGAGTATGGACTATTACTTTTACTGCTGAAGATGACTATGGTAACATTTCAACTTGTGAAATGGAATTAGACTTAACACTTCTTGGAACAGAGGATAATGAGTTA
>JAAERO010000336.1 GCA_024230315.1 Hyphomicrobium sp. | reverse complement strand
GCCTGGAACGAATGGCGGCTACCTGACGCCCCAATTGCGTCCAAGGCGTTGCAAGACGGCCTGAGGGCAACGCAAGGGCCGCCGCGAAGGCGGCAGACCAGCATCGCAACCGCGCCTGACGCCGCGCCGCCGGCACCCACAAAGCCAAAAGCGCCATTGTTCGAGGCGCCCGGGAGTCCATATCTCCCCGCTCCGATCAATTCGTTCATGTTCCTCGCGACCGCACTTTTTTGGGCATTGTTGGAGATCTCGTCGCGCACGCGTCGCTTCGTGTTTTCCTATGGGGGAGCTGTGTGTGCCAGCGCGAGCCATCGTGGCGTTCTAACTTGGGAATTCGTTGCCGATTGGGATTGCTTACGAGGTCGCCACTTTCATTCATGCGCCTGCGTTAACTTTGATGACCGAAGCGCTCTCTACCCTTACGGCGAGGACGCGTAAGGATTGGGGTCTCGTCAAGTTCCCATTGTGGCTCTGCCGACCATTTGGGGACGTGCCGCTTCGATTGGGGCGCGGGACAAGGCCCACTGGCAGCACCCCGGGGCATTTTTCGATGACTGGCAAGCTGGTTGCATTGAGCCAGTAAATGGCCCGATCGATAAGCCCGATCTAATGGGGCCGGGGCCCTCAGCGAGGTGCTCGGCCCCCTGGCGAAGGGGCCGATGCGACAATCGGGTTGCATGGAGATCCAAAAAAGGGCCTATGATATGTTCTGAGCGGGTTAAACCAGCCCATTGAAAACATTGTTCTTTCGTTAGATGGCACTGCGACGATGATCGGGATAAGACAAACGCCTCAGCCTCAGTATGGCTGGTTTCGCCGTTGCTCGACAGAGATCGCAGTTCCCACGCTCTCTTGGGGGCGCGATCCCAGCGAAAATGAGACTGCAGGCGGCGTCGGCCCCCGGCGTGTTTATGGAGAAGCGATGTGACGGTGGGTGTGTTTGCGGACATGTCTGTCGCAGCGGGCAGATGCGCTTCACCGCGCCGCATCGTTTTGCGCCCGACAATCTGCTTCTCCATCTATTCGAAACCTACCTCGGCGTTTGGATCACGCGCGGAAATGACAGAAGGGCTACGGAGCAAGGCGGCATGATTGAAGCGAGTATGAGAAGTGTTCGGCGTAACCTGAGGAGTCAGGATAATGTTGCCCGCTAAACAGAACGCCAACCGCGTCGACAATGACGTCTTCGCCCAATACGAATCCAACGTCCAATCGTACGCACGCGTGTTTCCGCAAATCTTCATGCGGGCGCTGGGTAGCGAGATGTGGGATGTGAACGGGCGGCGCTATTTGGACTTTCTTTCAGGCGCCGGATCGCTGAACTTTGGGCATAACAATCCCGTGCTTAAGCAGGCGCTGATCGATTATATCGTCCAAGACGGTATCACTCATAGTCTCGATCTGCACACGTCGGCCAAGGCGCAATTCCTTGAGGCGATGCAGGAGATTGTGCTGAGACCGCGTGGTCTCGACTACGTTGTCCAGTTTACTGGCCCAACCGGCACGAACTCGGTCGAAGCAGCCCTAAAGATTGCGCGCAAAGCGACAGGGCGCACCAACATCGTCTACTTCACAAATGGCTTTCATGGCGTGTCCCTAGGTGCCTTGTCAGTCACAGGCAACGAGTTCTACCGGCGGGCGGCCGGTGTGCCACTGCCAAACGCGATTTCGATGCCTTACGACGGTCACCTTGGAGACGGCGTAGACACGATTGATCATCTCGATCGCGCGTTGTCCGATCCGTTCAATGGTATCGAGCTGCCCGCCGCAGTGATCCTCGAAGTGGTCCAAGGCGAGGGCGGTCTCAACACTGTGAGCATCGAATGGCTCAGGCGCCTCGAAGAGCTGTGCAATAAGAAGGGCATCGTTCTTATCATTGACGACATTCAGGCGGGATGTGGACGCACCGGCTCCTTCTTCAGCTTTGAACCGGCCGGCATAAACCCCGATATCGTCACGTTGTCGAAGTCGCTTTCCGGATACGGTCTGCCTTGCGCGGTCGTGCTGCTCAAGCGGCCGCTTGATGTATGGGAGCCTGGTCAGCACAACGGCACCTTCCGCGGCAACAACCACGCGTTCATTACGGCCACGGCAATGCTGAACCACTACTGGCGGACGACAGAGTTCGCCGAGAGTGTGGTCGAGAAGGGCAGTTATCTTAGCAATCGTTTGCAGTCGCTGGTGGACTGCTTTTCCCCGCATCTTATCGAGGTGCGCGGGCGAGGCATGATGATTGGCGTGGTTTGCGCCGATCCAAAGCGGGCCTCCGCCATTACGTCGAATGCTTTCGAGCAAGGCCTTGTCATCGAGCGCAGCGGGGCTGAGGACGAAGTGATCAAATGCATGATGCCGCTCACGACCTCGTGTCCCGAATTGGACGAGGGTGTCGACATATTGGCGCGTGTTATTGCCGAAGAGTTGGGCGTGCGTACGCTCAGGAGCCGCAAGGCTGTAAGCACGCGCTCGGGGCATGATTTAGAGCTCCAGGTCTGATCCAAGGCGTGAAAGCGGGGCCTCTATGCTCGTCTGCAATACTGCGGACAATGCTATTCGTTGGAAAGACGGCGAGAGACTCGACCATCTCTTCGAACGGCGTTGCGATCAGCTTGAGGCAGAAGGCGAGCAGGATCACTTAGCGATCGACACGGGCGAGGTCACCTTGACCTTTCGCGATCTCGATGATCGCGCCAACCAGGCAGCCCGCTATCTTCTCGATCAAGGTATTGGGTCAGGCGACCGCGTTGCACTGCTGTTCGACAAGTCAGTCGAAACCTATGTGGCCCTCCTAGCGGTGATGAAGGTCAATGCCGCCTTCATTCCGCTTGACGCAAGTTTTCCCAAAGAGCGCATCGGATTCATCCTGCAGGATGCTGGCGCGAAAGCGATCGTTTCGGCGTTGGACTTTCGTGCGCCGCTCGATGCGTTCGCGCTTCCGCTCATCTTGCTCGATGATGCCGAGGCCGCGATCGATGCCAAAGCAAAGAGGCGCCTGACAGAGGCTGAGCGGGAGCCGCCGGTAAACGAGCTTTGCTACATCGTCTATACGTCTGGGACGACGGGCAACCCCAAGGGTGTCGCCATCGGGCACCCGAGCATCTGCAACTTCGTCAAGGTCGCCGCCGAAGTCTACGGGATCGAGCCGCGCGATCGCGTCTACCAAGGTATGACCATCGCCTTTGATTTCTCGGTCGAGGAGCTGTGGGTCCCACTGATCAGCGGGGCTACGCTGGTGCCGGGAAGTCCAGGAACGGGTCTCGTCGGTGACGAATTAGAGGCGTTTCTCCGCGCAAACAAAGTCACGGTTCTATGCTGCGTCCCAACTCTGCTGGCAACCATCGAGCAGGACCTGCCAGACCTGCGTATCTTGCTCGCTTCAGGTGAGGCGTGCCAGCAAAACCTCGTTGAGCGCTGGCATCGCCCTGGACGTGCGATCCTTAACGCCTATGGGCCCACCGAGGCTACGGTTACAGCGACGCTGGCAAAACTGTATCCCGGTAAGCCAGTTACGATCGGCAGTCCGCTCCCGACGTACACCATTGTCATCCTGGATGAGAACAAGGACGAGGCGCTTAGGAAGGGTGCGCTCGGCGAGATTGGCATTGCAGGCATCGGCCTTGCCGACGGTTACCTGAATAGAAGCGATATTACGGAGAAGAAGTTCATCCCGGACTTCCTCAACATTTCAAACAACCCCTCGAAGCGCATTTACAGGACCGGCGACGTCGGCCTGATCAACGATCAGGACGAGGTCGAGTTTCACGGGCGTATCGACACGCAGGTGAAGGTGCGCGGCTATCGCATTGAGTTGGGCGAGATCGAAGCGATCATCTCCCAATTGCCGCAAGTCGCGCAAGCCGTTGTGCAGACGTATGAGCCTCAACCCGGCACGGTGGAGCTGGTCGCCTATTACACGCGGCATCAGGGCGCGTCAGAATTGTTGCTTGGCGAGGCTGCACAGACGCTGCGTGCGCGTCTGCCTGGTTACATGATCCCCGCCTATTTTGAGGAACTGGGGGCGATTCCCATGACGGGAAGCAACAAGGCCGATCGCAAGAGCCTGCCCGCACCGAGTGGCCCGCGCCTGGCGGTGGGCAGCGGTCAATTCGTTGCACCCAGAACGCAGACGGAAGAAGCTCTGGTGCGAGCGCTCATGCCCGTGATGAACTTCGATCGCGTTTCGGTCAAAGACAATTTCTTTCACGATCTGGGGGCGCATTCACTGCTTATGGCTCGCTTCTGCTCCGCGATCCGGCGCGAACAGCCCATGTCCAACGTCTCGATGAAGGACATCTACCTCAACCCGACGATTGAGAAACTCGCCCAACATCTCAGCTCGCGGGCTGAGGAGGTTGTCGTTGAGGAAAAGCGTGATCCTCTGCGTATTCCTTCCGATCTGGAATACCACGGATGTGGTGTTCTTCAGTTCGTTTTCTATCTGTTGTTCGGTATGTCCACGCTGTGGCTTTTGGCGAACGGGATCTCGTGGACCTATGCGGCGATGGGCAACGTAGGAGAACTCTACGTACGCATTGTTGTGTTCAACGTCGCGCTCTTTGTCGGACTGAGTGCGCTCCCGATTGCCGCGAAGTGGCTCTTGGTGGGGCGATGGAGACAGGAGGTCTTTCCCGTCTGGGGTCTGCGCTACCTTCGCTTATGGATCGTCAAGACGCTTATTCGTAGCGCGCCTGTCGCCGTATTCTCCGGCAGCCCCATCTACAATGTTTATTTGCGCTTGCTTGGAGCACGCGTGGGTCGCAACGCCGTGATCGAGTCGCGAGTCGTTCCGGTTTGCACCGACCTCATTTCAATTGGCGAGAACTCGGTTATCCGGAAGGACGCCATCTTGACGGGGTATCGGGCCCAATCCAACCGGATCTATACGGGTCCGGTTCGGATTGGCGACAATGCATTTGTCGGCGCAGCAAGCCTGTTGGATATCGACACCGTTATGGAGGATGGCACTCAATTGGGCCATGCCTCCTCGCTGCAAAGTGGTCAGCGCGCTTTCAAGGGAAGGCGCTACCACGGTTCTCCTGCACAAGAAACTTCGGCGAACTACTGCGACATTGATGGGAAAAATTGTACGCCGCTACGACGTGCAATTTTTTCGGCGCTTTAGCTGATAAGCGTCGTGGCCATCTATGTGCCGCTGTCCATTATGATTAGCTATTATTTGTACGCGTCACTGGTTGGACCGTGGAGCGGCCTCGAAATCAATCTTGAAGCGCCATGGGACGGGTTGCTCGCGCTGATCGGCCCCTTGCTGCTTGTATCGGGCATTTTGTTCTTCGGAGCCTTGCTCGTTGGGTTGCTGATTGTGGGCCTTATCCCAAGGCTGCTGCGGCATTTCTTGGCTAAGGATAAGACCTACGTGCTCTTTGGGGCGCGTTACGCCGTCTACCGCACCATCGCGTTGCTCAGCAATTCCCCCATCTACAATCTCTTGTTTGGCGACAGCAATTACATCGTCACTTACTTGCGCTGGATCGGATGCCGTTTGAACGCGGTTGTGCAAACCGGCTCAAATTTCGGATGCAATCAGCGCCACGACTTTCCGTTTCTGTGCAGCATAGGCAGCGGTACGATGGTCTCCGACGGCCTATCGATGATCAATGCCGTCATATCAGGCACGTCGTTCAAGGTGTGCGAGGTGACGATCGGAGACCGAAACTACCTGGGCAACAGGATCCACTATCCAGCAGGAGGAAAGACCGGGGCCAACTGTCTTCTTGGAACCAACGTCATGGTGCCGATTGACGGACCCGTCCGCGAGAACGTCGGTCTCCTCGGTTCGCCTCCGTTCGAAATTCCGCGCGTGGTGGATAGGGACAAGCGCGCCGTAGCGATGGTGGAAGGCGATGCGCGCAGGCAGCGAATTGCCAAGAAGGCTTGGCACAATAGCCGAACGATTGTTTACTTCCTTCTGTGCCAGTGGCTGCTCTTCTTTGTCCTCATGTTCACCGGCTATACCGCGTATGCATATTACCAGTTCTATGGGATCTGGAGTCTCTTCGCATTCGGCGTATTCGCGTCCGTTTTCAGTATCGGATTCTTTAGCTTCATCGAGAGGGCTAGTCTCGGTTTCAAGAGCCTGCGACCGAGGCAAGTGTCGATGTACGACGAATATTTCTGGGCTCACGAGCGGTATTGGAAATTTACGGGTTCTCCTGTCTCTTTGCTCTTCACGGGTACGCCTTTCAAGAACGTCGTTTCCCGGCTGCTTGGCGCGCGGGTCGGCAAGAAGGTCTTCGATGATGGGTGCACATTCATTGACATGAGCCTTCTTGAGGTAGGTGACTACACAAACTTGAATGAGTTTTGCGCGCTGCATGGCCACTCTCTCGAAGAGGGCGTCTTTAAAACAGACCGAATCAAAATCGGAAAAGGGTGCACCGTCGGACACGCTGCGTTCGTGCACTATGGTGTCCGCATGGGCGACAACGTGCTGCTTGCAGCAGATTCGTTCCTCATGAAGGGCGAAAGCCCCGATCCGGGGACCACGTGGCGCGGCAATCCGGCCAAGGCAGTTGGCGGCACTGCGCGCCAATCGCCGTTGGTCGAGATCGTTCTGCCTTCAGCGGTAGCCCCGGCCGCCCAAACGGCGGAGCAATGCCAATGAAGGACCGTTCCCGATTTCATCGCTTGAACTTGCCCGGCGTACCAGAGCAGCTCCAGGGTGTCGTTGCGATCGGCCAGAATGCATCACGGCGCGGCCTTGCACCACATGAGCTTGAACAGCTATTCAATTGCGTGCTGCCCGGCAGCGCGCTCGTGCGAAATGTCGGTGGCCAGCCGGTTGTGCGCGGAAGCGGCCTCCATATCTCCTTGAGCCATGCCGAGGGACTGACCGCTCTCGTCCTGGCGCCGTTCCCAGTCGGGATCGACATTGAACGCATCGATCCAGAGTTCGACGTCTTGGAATTCGATCCCGATTTGTTCGGGGTGCAGGAATTCCGCGAGCTAGAGACTTGTGAGGCGCGCTTGCGCAGCGATCACTTTTACCGGTTGTGGACATTGAAAGAGGCGCACCTAAAGCGGCAAGGGCGAAGTCTCCTCTGCGAGCGGCTGCCCAACGTTTCTGGTGCTCCCAGCATGAGCACGGCATGGATGGTACGCCCAACCGGCCGATATTGCGTGGGCGTTAGCTGGCAGGCTCCGGTCACTTCAGATCTCCCGCCCCGCCCTGCGCCGGGTGCTTTCTCTGAGTGGCGGTTGCCTCAAAAACCCACGGCTGCGGCCGCGGGGGCAAGAGCCATTTCGGAATGTGTCATTCACATTTGAACCAGATGCAACCATTGTTCAGCTTGATTTTCGCCCCATGTCGCTTCATATAGATTGCGCCGGTGCGATCCGAGGTGGACCGCGCCCTCATGATTTAGGATTAGAACAGCGCGCCACCGGCCGTTTGCCCTTTCCCAAGACTGAGACTCCGGATGGATGGCGTGCCGTTCGGCGACTGGCTTAAGAGCACGCCCATTGGGAAAGGACCCCCATGGACCGCATCACGGGTACCGTGAAATTCTTCAATACGACCAAGGGCTACGGTTTTGTGTCGCCCGAGGATGGTTCCAAGGACGTGTTCGTCCACGTCAGCGCGCTGGAGAGCGCAGGCATCCACGGTCTCAATGAGGGTGACAAGATCACGTTTGTGCTTGAGGATGACCGTCGCGGTCGAGGCAAGCAGGCCGCCCAGATCGAACTCGCCTGACGTTCCCACGTTTAGGATCGAGATGACAGTGCCGCCGGTTTACGCTGGCGGCATTTTTTGTAATGGGTAGGCGCGCCTCGGGTCCTGGTGTGCGCGCGCCGCGGCTACGAGCTGGCCTGCGCCACGCATGCCTTCGCAATCTCGGGGGCGCCGTGTCGCGTCAGGTTCTCACGCGTGAAGCGCGTGCTTGAAGAACTTTACTTGCTCTAGGCTGGACCGTTCGAACCCCTCGCCCTTGTAGATGTCGAAATGCCCGATGGGCAATTTCACGAGCCGGGCCTTGTGACCGATGCGCGTGACGACAGCTTCGGCGACCCGCGTTGAGGTCACGCTATCCTTTAGGCAAATGACGATGAGCGAGGGGCACGTGACCGCCTTCGCATAGGACATGGGCCGGTAAAAGGGGAAGCTCAAGAATAGGCGCGCGGCGACCTCATTGCGCCACCCTGGCTGAGTGAGTGCGGTGTAGCCTTCATAGGCGTCCCCGCTCGCCATGCCCGCAAGCTCGCCTGGCAGCGCCACCAGGGGCACGTATTTGGGAGCTATGCCGAAAAGCGCCCGCGCCGCATCATTGATCGCAACCAATCCGAGCCGCATAAAGTTTCCCAGCCCGGACGCCCGCAGTGCCATCCGCGTGCTTGCGCCGCCGTCCATCATTGGGCATTGCGCCGAGATGGCGGCGATGCGGTGGTCCTTGGCCGCGGCGATAACGACATGCCCTCCGGAAAGCGAAGTTCCCCACAGCGCGATGCACCGCGGATCGATGCCGTCCCACCAGCGCGCAAGCGCAATTGCGGCGGTCCAGTCCTGAATCTGGCGGCGTATCGAAATAAGCTGGCGCGGATCCCCGTTGCTGTCACCCTGGTGCCGGTAGTCAAACACCAGGACGAAGAACCCTGCTTCGCAAAATCGCTGAGCGTAGGGTTCAAGAGCGTCGCCGCGGGTGCCGCCCAGGCCATGCGCCATTACGATGCAGGGGGCAGGCCTTGTGATCGATGTATCGGGCTCATAGAGCCATGCCCGGCAGGTCACGCCCCGGCTTTTGAATTCAACGTCGCGGCGCGTCACCGACATTGCTCCTCCCCTCTGTGAAAAACCACATGCCGGCGGCCTGTGTCATCACTCTATCGATATGGATGATCGAGTAGAATCCGTGTCCTGGCAGATGGATCCAAACATGCGTCATTCACCAATGCATACCGTTGTTCCCCGGGGAAAAGCGCGGGGTGCAGCCACGCCGTTTCGCCATACGTTTGGCTTCAATTGCTGCGCCCTTATGCGTCCTCTGAGACTTATTCTGCCTCGCTCAAATCAAGCGCCGCGCGCAGCAGCATGCGATCGGCATTCTTGGGTGCGATCAGCGAGAGGCCGATCGGGCATCCATCGACAACTGCCAGGGGAATGGAAATCTCCGGTAGGCCGAGCATAGGGGAGATGCACGAGAGTCGGATCGTATTCTCCCGCTGAGCCGTGGCAGCGCTATCATTGAGAACTATCTTGGGTGCGATTGTCGGTGCGGTGGGCAGAATAAAGACGGCGTCGCCGCCAAGCAAAGCGGCTGCCTTGTCCTGCATGTCTGCGCGAAACACCCAGGCCCGCCTCGTATCGGCGTTGACTGCACGCTTGGCTGCGGCGAAACGCTGGGCCACCTGGGGACCGAAATGGGGATGAACCTGCTCGATCCAAGAACCGTACGTGACCCAAATCTCTGGCGGGCGCAGCACGTTGAACGCTGCGAGCCAGTCGGCAAAGCCCTCTTTGCTGAGTGATGCCCGTTCGATTGGCGCGATCGACTTGGAGACCTGGCGAACCGCCGCTTCGAGGGCCGGCCGCGCGTCAGCCTCAGCAAGATCGAAAGCCTCTTCAAGAAACAGAATGCGCCGAATTGATTGCGCGTCTTCAGCGCCGGCGCCAAGGATGACATCGCCGATGCGACTAAGAACCTTGGCGTCGCGTGCCACCCATCCGACGGTGTCGAAACTGCGAGAGAGCGGCATGACACCCTCTACGGATATGCGTCCGTGCGTCGGCCGCAGCCCGTAAAGGCCGCAGTAGCTGGCGGGAATGCGGATGGAGCCCGCAGTGTCTGTTCCAAGTGCGAAGTCGACGAGGCCGCCGGCGGTGGCCGAGGCCGAGCCGCTGGATGAACCGCCGGGAACGCGGCCGGGGGCAGCGGTATTGATGGGCGTCCCGTAATGAGCGTTCTCGCCGAGCAGGCTGAACGCTAGCTCGTCGGCGATGGTGATGCCGGTCAAATGCGCTCCGGCGTCCAGGCACATTTCTACCACGGGCGCCGTTTGTTGCGCTGGTTCGTGTGTGGCCAGCCAGTCTGGATTGCCGCCTCCGGTGACGAGCCCGGCGATGTCGAATACATCCTTCACCGCAAACGTCATGCCGGACAACCGACGGTCTTTGGCGGCCTCATTGCGCATGTCCACGCGTAGGCGGAAAGCGCCAAGATCGTCGCTCATGGTCGTGTATCGCCCTGCTATCGCTTGCATTTTTCTGGCACGCCTCGGCGATCAGTTCGAGCAGGCCACCTTGTGATTGCTCCGTCGCGCTGCCGCAGTCTTGTGGTCAGTTGCGCGACCCATACGTACACGCGCCCTTGATCGCATTAGACCCAATCACGGGCCAGCGAGGCACCCTTGTAGGGGAGTGCTGACACACGACCATAAATCCGTCCACAAATAATTGCGAGGGTCCCGCCGGCGTGGGGAGGGGCATTGATCCGCCCAATCTGTGTCTGACGGTGTCGGCCCACATCGGCTGACGTCGCAAGAAACCCTTTGGATAAAGGGCTTTCCTTGCGGTGTGTGTCTGTGAGTGTCCGCCCAAATCGGGTAGCATCGCGCTCACAAGTATGGGCCAAAGTATGGGCCAGCGTGCAGCGTTCGAAGCGAGGGAATGCTATGACACGCACCATTCACCGATTGGGGACCGTCAAGATCAACGCGTTGAACCGGCGCGGCTACCACGCAGACGGCGGTGGGCTGTATCTACGTGTGAGACTCGGCGGGTCGAAGTTCTGGGTGTTCCGGTTAACGGTTGCTGGCCGCAAGCGCGACGGCGGCTTGGTCCATTATCCGACCATCAACCTTGCCAAAGCGCGTGAGCTGGCTGAGGAGTGCCGACGCCTGGTCGCCAGTGGTGTCGATCCCGTTGAGCAGCGCAAGGAGGAGCGGGAGGTCGCTGCTGCGCGGGCCGCCAAGGCGATGATGTTCGAGGTGTGCGCCAAGGCCTATATTGAAGCGCACGAAGCGGGCTGGAAAAGCGACAAGCATCGTCGGCAATGGCGTGCGTCGCTCGGTACCTACGTCTTTCCAATTATAGGTGCGGCGCCGGTTGATGCCATCGACACGACCATGGTGCTCACTGTGTTGACCCCGATCTGGAACAGCAAGCCTGAGACGGCTTCGAGGGTTCGCGGGCGTATTGAGTTGGTGCTGGATTGGGCCAAGGCGCACCGCTACCGCGACGGCGAGAACCCTGTCAACGCCGGAGTAAATCTACATCGTTTGGCCGGAGCAAAAGTGCAGCAGGGATGTAAGCGATAAGGCCCCCGATATCGGGGGCCTTATGGCGTTTCGCGGGTCATTGCTGAGCGGTTAGGTCCGGCGGCAGTTTTGG
>JAAERO010000335.1 GCA_024230315.1 Hyphomicrobium sp. | reverse complement strand
CAGATCGTAGCGGCGTGCAATCTGCGCTGCACAAGCACCAGGTTGCCCCGCCTCAACGGCAACGCGCTTCTTGAACGCCACACTCCATCGACGACGTGGGGTCCTTGATCTTGATGCCATGAGGTAAGTGTCCGCTTAAAGCCAAGTGGACACTATGATTGCGTTCGCAGGGCTATGTAAGGCGCCGTTGGCCGGACGCTTACAACCAATCTTAGTCATCATAGACCTCTCTTCTTCCTCGGATTGTGAGACCGCCCCGGCGGGGGGGGGTCCGTTTCGTCTTGATGAGGAGAAGATGCGCACGTGCGATTGAACCCACTCTGAATGCAGGTTGCAGGGCGCGTTCATGTGGCCAAGATGCGCTCCGAAGCAGGCCTCACAGCGGAATATTGTCGTGCTTCTTCCAGGGATTCTCGACATGTTTGTCGCGCAGCATGTTGAGCGCGCGGCAGATGCGCCGGCGCGTATCGCGCGGCAGAATCACATCGTCGATGTAACCGCGCTCTGCTGCCACAAACGGGTTAGCGAACCGCTTTTCATACTCCGCGATGCGCATTTTGATCTTCTCAGGATCGCCCGAGTCGGCGCGGAAAAGAATTTCAGCCGCTCCTTTCGGTCCCATCACGGCAATCTCGGCCGATGGCCAGGCATAGTTCACGTCACCCCGGATGTGCTTGGAACTCATAACATCGTAAGCGCCGCCGTAGGCCTTGCGCGTGATCACCGTCACCTTGGGCACGGTCGCCTCGGTAAACGCAAATAGGAGCTTGGCACCGTGCTTGATGAGACCGCCGTACTCCTGAGCGGTTCCCGGCAGGAAGCCCGGCACGTCTACGAAAGTAACTAGCGGGATTTCAAAGCAATCGCAGAAGCGCACAAAGCGCGCTGCCTTGCGCGAAGCGTCCGAATCGAGCACGCCGGCCAACACAAGCGGCTGATTGGCGACGATACCAATGGTGCGCCCTTCCATGCGTGCAAAGCCCGTCAAGATGTTCTTGGCGAAACCTTCTTGGATATCGAAAAAGTCACCCTCGTCCACGACATTTAAGATCAGCTCCTTCATGTCGTAGGGCTTGTTCGTGTTGTCGGGGATAATCGTGTCGAGTGAGGACTCCTCCCGGTTCGCACTGTCGGCGGTGGGCAGTACCGGCACACCAGACTCATTATTGGACGGCAGGAAGTCCATCAGGCGGCGCATTTGCAAAAGCGCCTCAACGTCGTTCTCATACGCCATGTCGGCAATCGAGGACTTGGTCGTGTGTACTTTGGCCCCGCCCAGTTCCTCCGCCGTCACCGTCTCGTTGGTGACCGTCTTGACGACGTCGGGGCCGGTGACGAACATGTAGCTTGTGCCCTTCACCATGAAGATAAAGTCGGTCATGGCTGGCGAATAGACATCGCCACCTGCGCACGGCCCCATGATGATGGAAATCTGTGGAATGACGCCGGAGGCCAGTACGTTGCGTAAGAAGACCTCGCCGTAACCACCCAGCGCCGCCACACCTTCCTGAATGCGCGCACCACCCGCATCGAATAACCCAATGATGGGCGCGCGGTTCTGCAGCGCCATGTCTTGGATCTTAGTCATTTTCTTGGCGTGCGTTTCACTCAAGCTGCCGCCGAACACGGTGAAGTCCTTGGCGAACACATAAACGACGCGACCATTGATCGTGCCCCAGCCCGTCACCACGCCATCGCCGGGGATTTTCGACTTCTCCATGGAGAAGTCGGTGCACCGGTGCTCGATATACATGTCGAACTCTTCAAACGAGTTCTCGTCCATCAATAGATCGATGCGCTCTCGCGCGGTGAGTTTGCCGCGTTTATGCTGCGTATCGATGCGCCTCTGGCCCCCACCGAGCCGCGCGTTGGCCCTGCGCTTTTCCAATTCCTCGATGATATGCTTCATTGCGAGTCCTTCGGGTCAGCCCGTGCGTGACGATCACGGGCGCTCATAGCACGGGCTGCAAGGCCAGAGAAAGCGGCCAGACTTGCTGAGTGCGGAGCATGGCAAGCGAGGGCAACTCGGCCCCCTTTTTTGTAGATCTTTCAGTCTCGCCTGAGAAGCTCAAGAAACCGGCTGGCGGCCTGCATTTCGGTCCAGCGCGCACGACGGCGGACGGCGGCCTCGGTGTCCTCACCCCACTGGCTGATCTGCCAATCCTCATCGATGTGGGCTGCTGCCCAGGCCTCTTGGGCTGACAAGTGGCCTTTGACATGGCCGATCGCAAGCAGCGCTGAACCCGTGAGAGTTGTCATCACGTGAAGACATGTCAGAGCGAGCGCGTCGAAGGGCGCCACCTCGGCTGCAATGCGATCAAGAGCCTCGCGGGGCTGCTCCATAGGCATCACGCCTTGCGAGCGTATGAAACGTACGCCGAGCTCCACCTCGCACCATTGCAACATCGCGTCCCAGACGTCCGCCTGTTGTTCAACCAGTCCCTCGGGGCCTTCGGCGCGGTAGCAGAGGAGGTCGTTACCGGCGAATTTCACGATCTCGGCGGCGACTTCAGCCGCCGCCCCTATGACACCATCGATCGCGGTGATTGCAAGCTTTGACAAGGGCATCGTTTGGGGATCGATGCGCTCGCCTTGCGCAGCCCACTCCGCAGCAATCGCCTCTGCCAACGCCAGCGTCGGCACGACAAGCGGCATCTTCGTAGGGGTGCGTACCGCTCGCCCATCGAGCAGGATAGCAAAGCCCGCTTCTGGCGCGGCGGACTCAACCGCAACATTCGCATAGAAGCGCTTGGGCAAAGGCGCCGTCGCAGCCGCCTTGCCGGGCACCTTGATCGGCTCGGCGTCGTTCTCTTTGCGGCCGCTCACGCGACGCGATCCTGGCGGGCAAAGACCGCGTCGACTTCGGCGGGCAACCCGCGGCACGTCTCCACAACGGCCAGGGCACCCGACGCCAGCAGCTCGTCTGGCTCAGGATAACCCCACCCAGGGCCCAACGCGCCAACGCCTGCATCGACCGCCATCTCCATGTCAAAGGTCGTATCACCCACCATGACCGTCCTCGTCGGCCCAACGCCGGTTTCAGCCATTGCCGCATGAACCATTGCCGGGTGCGGTTTGGAGAGGTGGTCGTCGGCGGTCTGGATGGTGTGGAAATGCTCCGTCCATCCCTCCCGCTCGAACAGGCGATCAATGCCGCGGCGCGACTTACCTGTCGCGATACCAAGCATCAGATCATCTCGCGAGCTGAACTGCTCGATCACACCCCTCATACCCTCAAACAGCGGCACATGATGGGCCGGACCGCGCTTGATCTCGCGAAACGCTGCTCGGTACTGTTCCGGAAGCGCCGCGCGAATTTCATCGTCGTGCCCTTTCGCCAAGACTTCGAACGCCTCGGGCAGAGATAGGCCCACGACCGCTAGCGTCTCAGCCCGCGTCGGCGCGGCCAACCCTAGCCCTGAGAACGCAAGCTGCATGGCCCCCCATATGCCGTTCTGGCTGTCGACGATGGTGCCGTCGCAATCGAGAATGACGAGCTTCATCACGCGTCCCTTTCGTAGCGTTCCGCATCAAGACCCAAAAGGTCCCAGGTGGCGCGCATGTGCTCGGGCAGCGGCGCGGTTACATCGATCGTCTCATCAGTGATCGGATGCGGCAACATGAGGCGCCGCGCGTGCAGATGCAGCTTTGGCGGAATTTGTTCCGCCAGTATGTTTTGATCCCAACCGTACTTGTTGTCGCCCACGATCGGGTGTCCTATCGACGCCATATGGGCCCTGAGCTGGTGCTGACGCCCCGTCACCGGCCTTAGCGATACCCACGCTGCCTTGCTCGCCACACGGTCAATCAGGGCATAGTGCGTCGTCGCGTGCATGGCCTGCTCTTGTTCGCCCGGCAGCGCTTTTCTCACACGGTCCCCGCCCGGACCCGCGACTTTGACGAGCGCGGCCTCCACCTTGCCCTGGGGCGGCCTGGGTACACCTTTGACGAGCGCCCAGTACGTCTTAGCCGCCGAGCGCGTCTGGAAAATGCGGCCAAGCTTGGCAGCCGCATTGCGGTGCTTTGCAACCAAAAGCACACCCGTCGTATCCCGGTCGAGACGGTGCACAAGACGCGGCCGCTCACCAAAGCGGTCCGCCATTGCTGCCAGCATCCCGTCGATGTGCCGTTTCGTACCCGTACCACCCTGGACCGCTAGGCCAAACGGTTTGTCCAAGACGAGGACATGCTCGTCCTCATAGAGGATCATATTCTCGATGCGATCACGGTCGGCCGTGGAAAGCGCCGGTACAGACGCCGCAGGCCCGTTCGTTTTCGCGACGCGCACAATCTTTGGCACGCGGATCTGCGCCCCCGATTCCAGCCGGTCGCCCGCCGAGGCGCGGCGGCTGTCAACACGCACTTGGCCCGACCGCAGCAGCTTTTGCAAATAGACGTGGCCGACATCGGGAAAGTGAATACGAAACCAGCGATCGAGCCGAACGCCGGCCTCGCTCCCTTTTACCTCGATCGTTTCGACCCGCTCGCTCATGTGAGTATGGCGCGCACCAATGACAGTCCAATGAAGAGGGCCCCGATTGAGGCCGCGAAAGAGCCCAGCGCATAAACCAGAGCGCTCAGCGTCTCGCCGCGCTCAATGAGCACGGCAAAATCGAGCGAGAAGGCGGAAAAGGTCGTAAAGCCTCCTAGCACGCCTGTCACGAGCAAGGTCCTAACCTCTGGCGACACGTTAAGACGCAACGCGAGTATCTCGATCAGCACGCCCATGAGCAGCGAACCTAAGACGTTGACGAACAAGGTCGACCAGGGAAATCCTGCCCCCAACGCCCGGCCAAAGCCGATATTGACGAGATGGCGGGCACCCGCGCCTATGGCGCCGCCCGCAGCAGCAAACAATAATAGCCTCATGGGAGCCCTCGAACCATTGATCCGTAGGCTCTTCTAACGAAATGGTCGCTTGCGGGAAAGTGTCAGGACGGCTGATTGTCGGCGCTGCGGCCGCCAGTAATGCTCCAGCCAACCAGCCAGCCTACGATTAGCCCACCGATATTGCTCGCCATAAAGACGAGCATGTTCATGGTTTCGGCGTCATCAGAGCTTTCAAAGGTCTGGTGCGCCACGGCCCAATCGGCAACCTGAGAGCTAACAAAAACCATCGCCAGAGCCCCGCCGATCACAGCGAAAACTATAGCCACAAGATAGCGCATCATGCGTACCCCCGAGGAACGGCGCCGCGCCGCCTACTTCACTTCCCAGAACCAAATCTCACCGGCCTTGGCATAATTTGAGTAGTAACCGAGCCAGGAGAACCATTCCAACAGCCACTTTGCCGAAGAGCGGTACCCGTTCCAAACATCGATGTGATCGCCCGTCGGGCGCCCGCTGTCGGACGAGCGCCTCCAATAGTCCTTAACGAAGATGATTCCGGTACGCCCAAAAAGCTTCTTGTAGTACTCGGCAGGGTCCGTTCCCGTGATCCTCTCGGTTGGCCCCACACCAGGCAAATTCGCACTCGCAATTCTATCGGCGAGCTGATTGGCGCGAATGAAGTGCATCTGCTCGACGGGGTGCACGCCACAATGCACGCAACCGGCGAGCTGGCCCGCCTGTACGCCGGCGCGCCGCAAGGCGACCCCCCCCATACGTATTGCGCATTGGTTGGAGAAGACAGGAAAGCCCATCAATACTTGTCGGCCTTCCATATTGGTGAGGTTATGGGGCGCGATGCAAGGCGTGGACACAGACTCGTTGATTGGATGCCCGCGCCATAAATCAACGAACTGAACCATACCAACTGCCTCTTTTCGACGTGTGCACGTGCGCGCCAGAGAACCCGGCATCATGTCAATATAGGCCGCTACAAGCCACAGAACCAGGGCGCCCAAATGGCGGCGGATCAGGCTTGATTTTCGGGCCGCGTATAGTCGGGAACGTCGATCCGGTCCAAAAGATCTGGACCGATAAAGAGCTGGGCAATAAAGGGGATTCCGAACACGCTGGTGATCTGGTTGCGAAACCAAACCCCAAACCGCGTCCTGGGCGCGAAGCTGGCGGCAAAGCGCACGGCCGCCTTCTGTTTTTTGGCTATGAACGGCCGCATCAGCCGCTCATAGCGCGCAAAGGCCGCCTCGGGATCGTCCGGCGACCGGCCAAGCTCCCCGGCCAGAACGTAGGCTCCAACCATGGCCAGCGCGGAGCCCTGACCTGCGAGTAATGAGGCGCAGTATGCGGCATCGCCAACCAGCGCCACGCGCCCCTTCGACCATGCGTCCATGTGAATTTGACTGACGCGATCGAAGTAGAGGTCGTCGCTGCTGTCGAGCACCCTCAGGATGGGTGAAGATTCCCACCCAGCCTCATCGAATTCTGTGTGCAGCAACTTCCTTTGCGCGGCCATATCGTGCGCGCCGACGTTCACTGGCTCATCTGCGGCAAGTATGAAGAAGAACATCGTACGATCGCCTCGCATGGCAAAGCGCGCCACCTGCTTACCTGGAATCGTGTAGCTAACGTAGACGAGGTCTTCTCGCGGCCCATAGCCTTCGGCCTGAAAAGCCCCGACCATGTACCCGAGGTACGTCTCGAAAGTGTCCTCGGCCCCAAACACCAACTCGCGGACGCGCGAATGAAGCCCGTCGGCACCAATCGCAAGATCGAAGCGCCGCTCAGCTGCCTTCTCAAACGCGACGCTCACACCATCACGGTCGGGCGTGATTCTCGTCACGCTATCGCCGAAGATGATTTCGCAGCGGCCTTCAATCTTGCCAAATAGCAGCCGCGCTAATTCACTGCGCGCAATGCTCACGTATCGCCCATTGGTGAGCCTTTGAAAGACATCTGCACTGAAGCCGCCGACGCGCCGACCGTGCGCGTCGACCAGGCGCAGCTCCCCCACATCGTAGCCTTCGCGGTGGATCTCCGGCAGCAGCCCCATTTTCTCCGCGACGTCGTAGCCTGCCCCCCAGAAATCGATGATATAGCCACCGCTGCGCACCTGCGGTGCGCGTTCCACCAGCGTCGGCTCGAAACCGCGATCTGCGAGCCAATACGCAAGTGTTGGGCCGGCAATTCCTGCTCCGGAGATGACGACGGTTTTCGCTCGCATGGGCACCTCGTGCACTTTTCGTGCGACGCATTGCTCTAACTCGTGTTGGCACCCGCGAGGCACCTAGAGCCTGATCGTTTCACTTGGAAGCGCGAATTGCGTCCAAGTGAAGCGTGATTCAGTCTCTACACTTTTGGTTTAGAGAAAGATTCACGTTCTTGCCGGGAACCTTCTGGGCTTGGTGAGCGATTCCATCAAGAACGATCTTGCTCTAGCGCCTCTCGTTGCGCGCGCCGCGCAATTTGGCCCAATACTCAAGCCGTTTTCTGATCTCGCGCTCAAAACCCCGCTCAAGCGGATTATAGAATTGCGGTCGCTCGTGCATATCGTCGGGAAAGTAGCGCTGGCCGGAGAAGCCGTCTTTTATGTCGTGATCGTACTCGTAACCTTCTCCGTACCCCTCCTCCTCCATGAGTTTGGTCGGCGCATTGAGGATGTGCTTGGGCGGGCTCAGCGAGCCCTGCTCCTTGGCGGCGCGCATCGCCGCCTTATAGGCGACATAGGCCGCGTTCGATTTCGGCGCCGTTGCCAGATAAATCGTCGCCTGCGCCAGCGCTAGCTCGCCTTCGGGACTGCCAAGGAAGTCATACGTGTCCTTGGCGGCAATCGCCTGCACAACAGCTTGCGGGTCGGCCAGACCTATGTCTTCCACCGCCATGCGCACCAAGCGCCTGGCCAAAAAAAGCCGGTCCTCGCCGCCATCCAGCATACGCGCCAGCCAGTAGAGCGCCGCGTCGGGATCGGAGCCGCGCACCGCCTTGTGCAGCGCGCTGACAAGGTTGTAGTGGCCCTCGCTCGACTTGTCGTAGATCGGTGAGCGCCGCTGCACCAGGTCAGTCAATGCCGCGCGGTCGAGCATCGCTCCGCCCGGAGCAACGGCCGCATGTACCTCTTCTGCAAGATTGATGGCAGCGCGTCCGTCACCGTCGGCCATGACAACAAGCGCCTGGCGCGCATCTGCATCGAGGGGCAGCGGGCACCCCTCCTCTCGCTCAGCACGCTCAAGCAGTTCTTCAAGCGCTGGCTCATTCAAACGGTGGAACACGAGAACCGAAGCGCGGCTTAGAACGGCGCCATTGAGCTCAAAGGATGGATTCTCGGTCGTCGCGCCAACAAGGGTGATTGTTCCATCCTCCATGTGCGGCAGAAAGCTGTCCTGCTGCGCGCGGTTGAAGCGGTGGATCTCATCGATGAAAAGTAGCGTCCCCTTTCCTTGTTCGCGACGCACCTTCGCGCGCTCGAACGCTTTGCGCAGCTCCTGCACGCCGGAAAAGATCGCCGAGAGTTGTTCAAATTCCAGCTGTGTCTCATTGGCCAACAGGCGCGCGACTGTCGTCTTGCCCGAACCGGGCGGGCCCCAAAGGATTAAGCTCGACAACCGGCCGCTCCTCAGCATACGCGTCAGAGTGCCCTGTGCGCCGACGAGATGATCCTGTCCTACAACGTCGGCCAATACCTTAGGACGCAGCCGGTCCGCAAGGGGTCGTGGAGCACCCTTATCAAGGCCTGCGGCTTCGAACAGCGTGGCCACGGCCGCTATCCTCGAAACTGAAGGTTAATCACGCGACCACCACGCTTGATGGCGAGACGCCACATGCGTTGGGGATTTCTGGTGATCTCGTCCAGAGCGACGACATCGCTGACTTCTGTGGACCCAACTCGCACGATGACATCGCCTGGCCGGAATCCGAGGCGGGCTGCCGCACCACCGCTACGCACAGCAACAATAACGACACCCTCGGTCTCATCCAGCTCAAACTCGTCGGCCACGCTCGGTAAGATGTTCGACACACGCGCGCCATCGAAGGGATGGTCACCAGAAAGGTTGCGGACGTCGTCACGGCCCGGTTTGGGCGCCGGCTCCAGCGGCAGATCGATCTCAATGCGTTTCCCTTTGCGAATGATCTGAAGCCGCGACGTCTTGGACACACCCCGGGTTGTTAACCGGTAGTGCACCGAACGGGCGTCCGTTACGTCAAAGCCGTCCACACGCACGATCACGTCGCCTAGTTTGAACCCCGCTCTCGATGCCGGCCCACCATTTGTCAGGCGTACGATGACGGCGCCGGCAATGCGCTCCAGCCCCAGGCTCTCCGCAAACTCGCGCGTGACGGTGTCGAGTTTCGCGCCTAGCCAGGGCCGCTCAATCTTGTGGCCCGCTAGTGCGCTATCGACGTAGAGCCGCACAAGGTTGGACGGGATGGCAAAGCCGATGCCCACCGAACCACCCGTGCGCGAAAAGATCATGGTGTTGATTCCAGCCAGCTCCCCCCTCATGTCGACCAACGCACCGCCAGAGTTGCCGGGATTGATCGCCGCATCCGTTTGGATAAACACCTGTCGGTTCGACCGTGCCACTTTCGTACGCGTCAACGCGGAGATGATTCCGCTTGTCACCGTCTGCCCCACGCCGAACGGATTTCCAATCGCCAGTACGAGATCACCGACTTCAAGCTTGTCGGAATCGGCGAATTCGAGAAACGGAAAATCCTTCCCACCATTGTTGATCTTGAGAACGGCGATGTCGGTCTTTTCATCTTTCGCCACGACTGTCGCGTCAAACTCGCGTCTGTCGGCTAATGCAACGCGGATCTCAGTTTTGCCACGTCCTTTAATCACGTGCGTATTTGTGACGATCACGCCGTCGGAGCTGATGATGACGCCTGAGCCAAGCGAACTCAACACACGTTCGCGCGGCAGACCGAAACCCTCTCCGAAGAACTTTCGGAAGACTGGATAATTTGCAAATGGTGATTGTTTCGTACGCACCTTTGAGCGCACGTAGACATTGACGACGGCCGGCGCCGCCTGGCGTACGATCGGTGAGAACGAGTGCTGAATCGCTTTTTGCGATGACGGCGGCTCCCGCCTTTGCGCCAGTGTTGGCGCGCACAGCATCGCCAGAACCGCGCAACCAACAGCCAGCGGGGCCAATCGTGCCTGAAACGACCGAAGCGTATGCAAACTCATCATTCCCAAAAACTCCTGAGCATCTCCATGAGATGCGGTCATGAACGGTCGCCCGTTCTATAGGACAGGGCCCAAGGCGGCGGAAGCCCAGGCAAATGAGTGGCGCCGGGCAGGCGGCGCAAATTCGCACCCGAGAACCGATCTTCAGGGCTCAAAAGGCTATAACAAGGCCAGTGCAGGGCACCGAGGGCATGCGGGTTCCAGCACCTAGAGTGTAGACGGCGGCGCAATACTGGGCCAGTGGAGCGGCGGCTTATTGCTGCTGCGTGGCGGTTTAAAAGCCGGCCACTGGCTAGGCTGATCTTTTCCGAATCGGGAGGGATTAGCGGGGATGTATACCGTGGAGACGTATGCGGCGGTTCGTCATTTTGTATTTGTTGAGGGCCGTGCCAGGCGGGAAGCCGCTCGTGTTTTCGGGGTGAGCCGGGACACGATTGACAAGATGTGCCGGTTTTCGGAACAACCGGGCTATCAGCGCAAGAAGCCGCCGGCCAAGCCGAAGCTCGATCCCTTCGTTCCGGTCGTCGATGCGATTCTGGCCGCTGACCAGGACGCTCCGAGAAAGCAGCGCCACACGGCCAAGCGTATATTTGAACCCCCGCGTGGCTCGCCATAGTTTTTCACCTCAAACCTGCTACTGCCCTCCTCCTCTGTATGGCTTGCGGTGAAAATGCATCCGCAACAGCCTCTTTCCATTGAGAAGGGAGTTTTTTTTCCATTTTATTTTTACTGTTCTGTTTATTCAGGACAGATTGTAGACTCGGCTCGCGTCGCTTTCGTTCAACGGGTGCGATGGATAGAAGCCGCGGGAGCTTCAGCAGGTACACGTTGGCCGCCTGAACGGTCCCGATAAAGCTCTCCGGCAAGCCAGTGAGGGGTGACACCCGATCAACGCGCTTGCGCGTGATGCGCCTTATGACGTGGAGAAGGCCGCTCGCCTGCAGACGCTTGAGCCCAGCACGTATGGACATCCGGCTGAACCCTGTCCGGCGCTGCAGCTCGTCATACGACGGCGACGTGATCCTTCCTTTGGCAGAATAGCGAAACAGCAAGGCACGCAGGATACGGATAGCGACATAGCCTAGCGATCCATTGCGCTTGCCCTCGCGCTTCGTGTGGCGCTCTAGGCCATCTGCGGCGGTGATGATCTTAGCTTTGTCGTTTCGGTCGAGCGTGCTGACGTAGAGGTGCTCGTTGAGGATGAATTGAGAGTGTTGCCGGTATCGGCGGCGTTCGGTAGACATACATTCTCCGTTCCCTCTGAAGCAGTCTTCAGAGCGGCTAGGGCCGCGGAGGTATGTGCGCAGGGCTACTGAATCTGCTGTGAGCAGGCGCATTTTGCTGGTGACAGAGTCAGGCGAATCAGCTACGGGGTGGAGTCACTAGCTTCTACCCCTGGATGATTCTGATCCTGCGAAACCTGCCTCCAACGGCGGGTTTTGCATTTTTTGGGACGTAACTAATTAGGAACGCGACAACGCTTAGGACTTTGGCCGCGTCCTCGCCACCGCCAAACCCACACAACTTCCACACAAGGTTACGCACAGACGGTATACACAATGCTGCGATTCTTCGCTGTCTATTCTCCGGCATGCTGGGCCTAACAAACGGTCCGCGATATTCGCAAAGCCACCAGACGGAAGTTTTAAGCTGAGAACAAAGATCCGCCTTGCGCTTGGAGCCATGCTCGCCCTTGGTGATGCTGTCGGCTGCATAGCCCCGGCGGTAGCTATCTTGTACTTGTAAGCCTTAAGGGCACCTCGAAAAATATCCCATTCGCCGATCCATGCGAGTCTGATGCCTGACAGATTGATTCGGGCGGGGCATGATGGCGCAGATTGGGTTTTTCGATTCCGACAGGCGGCTTGAGCTTCTGTCGAAGAAAGGTGATCGACTTGAGGCGATCGATAAGCTTGTTAGGGAACCTCTGATCAACTCCCGTGAACCCTAGATGATCTCCAAGAGAACCTTGATTTCAATGCAAAAACGTCTTCCGTAGTCTCCGAATTCGCAGTTGTTCAGAGGTTCCTTAGGTGGGAGAGCTTTTGATCCACCCCCATTGAAGTGGTCCGACTCGAAGTATGGGTTTTAGCCCTGAGGAGGACTGATTATGCCAAAGAAGCACCACAAGCCTGAAGAGATTGTTTCCAAGCTGCGTCAGATTGACGTTTT
>JAAERO010000334.1 GCA_024230315.1 Hyphomicrobium sp. | reverse complement strand
CCTTTCTTCGACAGAAGCTCAAGCCGCCTGTCGGAATCGAAAAACCCAATCTGCGCCATCGTGCCCCGCCCGAATCAATCTGTCAGGCATCAGACTCGCATAAATCGGAGTATGGGTTATTTTTCGAGGTGCCCTTTAGACTATTTTGGACAAAACTCACGCCAGCAAAACCAAGCACTTGCAAGGTCAAAATCCACAGGGGTTCAATTGGGACAGCGCGCCGCCATCTATGCCCGGGTGTCGACCTGCGATCAGTCCTGCGAACGGCAGATCGACGAATTGACAGCTTTTGCCGAGCGAGGCGGCTACCAGATGATTGCTGTCTTCAAGGAAACAGCCTCAGGGACCAAGACCAACCGTCTTGCACGCCAGCGGGTCATGGAGCTGGCACAAGCCCGAAGGATCGACGCCGTACTGGTCACCGAACTGTCGCGGTGGGGACGGTCCACACAGGACCTGCTGGACACCCTCCATCGGCTCGCAGCCTGGAAAGTCTCAGTCATAGCTATGAATGGCTTCACGTTTGAGCTCAACACGCCCCACGGCCGAATGATGGCCACTCTGCTGTCGGGCATCGCACAGTTTGAGCGCGACCTCCTTAGTGAGCGCGTCAAATCCGGCCTCGTAGCAGCAAAAGCGCGTGGAAAAAACTCGGTCGTCAACGCGGACAGCGGCCTAAGTCAAATAAACTGGCACCCAAGGTCCTCCAAGCCGTGGACGCTGGGCGCAGCTACCGCTGGATCTCACGTGATATGGGTATCAGCAAAAACACCGTCACCGACATCGTCAAACGACACAAGAAAAATCCTTAGCGTAGGATTTCGCCCCCTGCCGGAACTGACCCCTATGTCGCCGGATTGTGTGCGCCCTGTACAATTATTGTTCGACATCGGCGCTTGTGACGTTGGCGCTACTCAGTGCAACTGGGCAGCGCCGGGGGCGGCATGCGGTTTGAGATTTTTGGTTGCGTTAACCAGCCAGTCGATCGCGCCTGGGGTTTGGCGCCATACAAAGGCGTATTCGTCAAGATAAAAGGCTGCCTCGTTCTCCCCGCCTGGAGTGTAGTAATCCATGTTGGACGCTTTGACCGTCTTGGTCCGAGCCAGAGCGCCGGGGATATGCGCATTGGTATTCCAGGCCTCTTCGGCAAACGTCCTGGCCTTCTCAGTGTCGCCGTTCGTTTGGAAGGCGGCCAGCGCTTGCGTATAGAGCATGAACGGACTGGCCTCATCTCCATATTGTTGGAAGAGATGTTCAAGCCTTGATTCATCCTTCAAGAAAAGCAGCCAGCCCGCCAACACATAGCGTAGTCCCTGATTGTCGTTCGGGTTCAGCTCCAACATATTCCAGTAGTGATCGGCGGCCTGCTTATGGCGGCCCTGCGCCCAAAGGGTCTGGGCCAGACCTGCGCGTGCGCGCATATAGGGGCGCGTTTCAAGAAAGCCCCAGAAATGTCCTGCGTATTCTTCAAACCCTTGCGAACCCAGGGCCAGCTCTCCCGCCCTGACCCCGAGCTCATAGAGTTTCCTTTGCTCATCCAGCGTCGCCGCCGCTTCCACGGCTAAAAGAACATAAGCATCGGCGCAGTGCGGGCAGACCTTGAGGGCACGCCGGGCCAATGCCATGCGGCGGCTGTGGCTGCTGGTTTCCCAAGCCTGGTAGATGAGGTTCTGAGCCTGACCTAATGCATCGTTTGCCGATGGTCCGACAAGACCCCGCAGAGTGCTTTCCATTGTACGAAAAGCGGGCAACGACGATGTAGCGCGTGAAGAGGCGGTCTTTTTTTTGATAACCTGGCTCTTCTTCTTGCGCGGCTTCTTCGATATCGGCATCGGTGCCCCTCCTAATAAACCGGTGCAAACAAACGCCGGAGCCCATCGCGACACCACACTGTGGGACGCGACCAAAAAGATCGCAGCACCAGCCCATCGATGGACCGCATAACGATCTGCATGCGCGCCAGGATGGTCTGATTTGTGGCGCCGTTGTAAGCTGACTTCACATTAATCCACATCATTGACGACAGCGCACGTCGCCGGTTCTCAGGTTGCCGCCGCTTCTCGATAAGCGCGAATTCGTCGCTGCTCAGCGTCCAGCACACCACCAGCACCTTCTCAACTTGATTGTCGCTAGAGTCTCACCCTGATTGTCGCCGGGCACGAGATTACGGGACGCTGCCGACAGGCTGAACCGCCCCGGGTTTCCCGGAGGCTATTTCATTTGAGTCATGCTGCGATGTCTTGGTCCTCCAAGCAAGCATAATAGTGGGCCTCGGCTTCTGCCGGTGGGATGTTGCCTATGGAGGCGAGTAGCCGGCGGTTGTTG
>JAAERO010000333.1 GCA_024230315.1 Hyphomicrobium sp. | reverse complement strand
GATCACCTTTCTTCGACAGAAGCTCAAGCCGCCTGTCGGAATCGAAAAACCCAATCTGCGCCATCGTGCCCCGCCCGAATCAATCTGTCAGGCATCAGACTCGCATAAATCGGAGTATGGGTTATTTTTCGAGGTGCCCATTAGCGAAAATATGCCCAAATCAACCGTGTCGAGCTACATTCAGTCGGTCACGGGCAATCGCAGACCGCATTAGAGCGTTTTCACGCAGCCAGAACCCAAAGCGGACATTCGTCGTCCCGTGAATTGGAGCGCCAGATGGTTGATTTCGATTATTTCGCGTTTCAACGCTATGACCTTTGCCGGCAGTGAATATCCGCGCAGCAGGTCATAAAACATCAATTGGGGGGCGCCAGAATGAATGTAGTCACCGAGGCTGTGAATTGGCTTAATGGCCTCGTGTGGGGTGTGCCGATGCTGGTGCTCATCCTCGGTATTGGGCTCTACCTAACGCTTGGCTTGAAGCTTCTCACGATCTTTAGAATACCCTTCGGCTTCGCTCTTTTATGGCGTGGCCGGACCGCTCTTGGGCGCGGCGAAATTAGCCCCTTCGGCGCCCTAATGACTTCACTTTCCGCGACAATCGGCACCGGCAATATAGCCGGTGTTGCAACGGCGATTTTTCTCGGCGGTCCGGGCGCTGTCTTCTGGATGTGGATGACCGCGCTCGTTGGGATGGCGACGAAGTATGCCGAAGCCGTATGTGCCGTGCGCTACCGCGAACAGGATGAGCGGGGGAAATTTGTCGGCGGGCCCATGTACTATATTACGAACGGGCTTGGGAAGAACTGGACCTGGCTCGCCGTATGCTTTGCATCATTTGCAAGCATAGCCGGGTTCGGAATTGGCAACATGGTGCAAGCCAACTCCGTTGCTGATACCCTAAATACGTCCTTCGCTGTGCCGGAATGGTTGACGGGCGGCGTGCTTGTCTTGCTGGTCGGCGCAGTTCTGCTCGGGGGAATTCAGCGCATAGCCAGCGTTGCAAGCGCGCTTGTGCCATTTATGGCGCTTGCCTACGTTGCGGCCGGAACGGTTGTTATGATCCTTAACGTGGAGGCCATTCCGACGGCACTTCTCCTGATTTTCACACACGCCTTTTCGCCCGCCGCTGCGACTGGTGGCTTTGCTGGTGCAGCAGTTTGGGCAGCAATGAAGTTTGGCGTCGCAAGAGGTGTGTTTTCGAATGAAGCCGGACTTGGCTCTGCGCCGATAGTGCACGCGGCAGCGCAAACCAAAGGACCCGTTAGCCAAGGCCTAGTCGCGATGTTGGGCACATTCATCGATACAATTATCGTGTGCTCATTTACGGCATTGGTGATCTTGACAACGGGAGCGTGGACAAGCGGGGAGACTGGCGCCGCTCTTACTTCGAAGGCATTCGATATCGCCTTGCCGGGAATAGGCGCTTACGTCGTCGCCGTTGCCCTCGCAATATTTGCGTTCACGACGATGCTCGGCTGGAGCTACTATTGCGAGCGCTCCTTGCAGTATCTCTTCGGCGTCAAAATCATTACGCCGTTTCGCGTGACTTGGTCCTTAGCCGCTCTCGTTGGCGCACAACTGAAGCTTGGCTTTGTCTGGCTGCTGGCCGATACACTCAATGCACTGATGGCGATCCCAAACTTGATTGCGCTGACCCTCCTTAGTCCGGTTGTCTTCAGGCTCAGCAGAGAGTTCTTCAAAACGCGCGGCAAGTCTGAGGCCAGTCCGTTTTGATCGTCTATCCTATGGTGACCCGTTTACATTCTGACCTACGGCATACGCTAGACAGCTACACTAGATTTGCCCACCATCAGAACTTAACCGCGCGCACCACGCGCCAACTCGGAGTCTGCATTTGAGGCCTAGAGCGGGCGGAGCACACACAACCTTGCATGTCTGCTTCGCATCCAAAGCGGACAACTGGTGCAGGTACCTGCATAAGTAAAGGGCAATCTCGCAAGAGCGATAAAAGTGGGCGAAGGGACCCGAACTGGGCGCATATCGGCGTTCTCGAACTCAAGGCGAACCATCTGATGGCAGAAGCGAACGTCTGGAGTCGCGCCTACCTCGCCGAACAGTTTAAGACAGCGTTCCTCAATCCAATCCGTGCGTTCCGTCCCCGCTACTTGCCCCTGATGATGGTCTACTTCGCCTATGGTGCTCTGGGGCTAATAACTGTTGCGGAGAGCTTCTGGATCAAGAAGGCACTGACGCTAAGTCCGTCAGAGCTTGCCGCCCTCAGTGTGTGGCTCACCCTGCCGTGGACAGTGAAGATGGTATTTGGCGAGCTGGTCGATGCTGTGCCAATTCTGGGATCGCAGCGACGCTCGTACGTGTTTATCGGGGCGACATTTATTGCATCTGGATTGTTGCTGCTCGCCGGCGCGGCCGGCGGATGGATTACATTTGCAAGTCTGGAGAACCTCTATCGGCTTGGCGCCTTCCTGAGCGTACTGGGGGTGGTGATCCAGGACGTTGCGGCAGATGCGATGAGCACGGAGGTGGTCGAGCGCGAGAACCCGGATGGCACTCCGCGCGATAAGGCCGTGGTCAACCGCGAGCTCGGCATGGTGCAGGTGCTGGGCCGGCTCGCACTTTCATTCGGCATATTCATGGTGGCGGGCTTGGCTGGCTGGATAGCATTATTTCTGCGTGCTCTTTGACATTGTGGATTCATTGGAGCGGACGAATAACGTATATGTTCGGTGATGACGATCACCGCTGCCCATCAACACCTGAACACGACCAAGCTTCAACAGCTCTTGGTTC
>JAAERO010000332.1 GCA_024230315.1 Hyphomicrobium sp. | reverse complement strand
TTGCGTCCAAGGCGTTGCAAGACGGCCTGAGGGCAACGCAAAGGCCGCCGCGAAGGCGGCAGACCAGCATCGCAACCGCGCCTGACGCCGCGCCGCCGGCACCCACAAAGCCAAAGGCGCCATTGTTCGAGGTGCCCTATAATCTCGCAGCCTCAGTTCGATGCGGGTGAGCGGCTACGGGCTGACTTCTGGTTTGCGCAAATGACACCCCGAGTTACGGCGACTGGTCGGGCGTGGGGGGTACGGGCCGGCGTCGCAAGTATGGCGCGGGGTCGAGCAGTGACATGCTGGATAACGTTGCTGCGGCGCGGGAGCGGGTTGACCGCGCATTGGCTGTCATCGGTCCCGAGCTTGTCGGAGTGCTGATCGACGTGTGCTGCCATCTGAAGGGATTGGAGGCGGCAGAGCGGGAGGCTGGATGGCCGCAGAGATCAGGCAAGGTTGTTCTGCAACTCGCGCTATCACGGCTTGCGCGTCACTATGGTCTGGGTGAAAGCGAAAGTCATGCAACCCGACGGGCAGCGCAAGTCCGGCACTGGGGCAGCGACGATTATCGCCCTGTGTTCGAGATGCCGTCCAAATAGCGGCAGGATCGTAATTCGGCAGCGGTACGTCCCACCGACGCCTCAGTCGCATCAAAGCAAATGCGCTCGACCATAGAGGCGAGGCCGTTGGAGCGCTGCCGGGTGAGATGGTCCTTGAGGCCAAGCTCGGCGAAAATTGGCTCGGGGTCGCGCGCTAGAATTTCATCGACCGAATTGCCGTCATAGATCGCAAAGAGGATGGCGATGAGCCCGCGAACGATGTGGGCGTCGCTGTCGGCCTCAAAGGAGAGCTGGGGTGAGCCGCCGCCGTCTTGTCTCTTGATGTTCGACGCGAACCACACCTGGCTGGCGCAACCGCGCACCTTGTTAGCATCGGTTCTAAGCTCGTCGGGAAGAGGCTTGAGCATTCGGCCGAGCTCGATCACATAGCGGTAGCGATCCTCCCACTCGTCAAGCAGGGCGAAGTCGGCTTGGATTTCAGAAAGCTTTTGCAAGATCTGTCCTGCCTCCAAGATGGATAAACCAGAAATCGTATCTTACCATGAGATAGGTATTGGATCGCGGTGTGCGCAAGTATCTGGCGCACATACACAAAATTGCTACCGCATTGGAATAATCGGTATGCGGAACTGTCGCCTAGCTACGTGCCGGTCAGTCCGCCGCGCCAGGCCGGTTCCCGATCTTCAGGCCTCAGCGTTCCTCGCTCTTGGCCGAGCCTGGCGGGGGTGAGGTAGCGGCCGTCGTCATTCTTGTACTTCACAGCCATATCATAGGCCATGCGCGCACCGAATTTTGCCTTGGTCACGAAGGCCTGCCAAAGCTCACCCGCCCGGTTACAAGTCGGCCCGTTGCGGTCGCAGAACGTCGTCGTCCAATGCACGGCCGCTGCGGCCCGGTCGTAGAGCCTGGCCTGCTGCTGCTCGTTTGCGGGCAGCACAGCGATCACGAGGGCGACGACGATGCCTATTTTTAACAAGAACATCCGGGCCTACTCCGAACCCTACCGGTTTTCATTGCAACCGGACACTAGCAAATCGATGTCAACAATTTGCTGGGCGAATACGTAAAATTGTACCGCAATTGGTTACGAGTGCGGTGCGGCTCAACAGCGTCTATGCGCACAATTGCAACTTCTGCTTCAGTCAGAGTTAAGAACTCGTTTACGCGGACGCTTACATAATCGCCAATTGCAGTAAGCAGCACGCAAGGTATGGGGTCATCTATGCTGCCGGGCCGATTGAAGCTTCAACTCATCGTATTTTTCTTGCTCAGCGGCGGAGTTGCGGCCAACCTTTTTCTTTTGCAGCAGAGCACTCGAGCTCCGTACGCTGAAGGTGTCGTCACTGCGCAGGGGTACTTGGCAGAGCATTCCGGTGCGGGTCGCCGTGTGACCGGTTCGCTTGGCACGGCAAGTCCGGACACGTTCAGCGCCGAAATACGGCCACGGTACGCAATCGACGCAGCTCAACGCCGTGGGAACGTTGCGCGCGATGAGGACGTCCACACCGACCCCGTCGAGCTAACGCGCGCTATACAACGCGAACTCAACGGCCGTGGCTATGAGTCAGGCACGGCAGATGGCTTGGTTGGGCCGGTAACGCGCGCGGCCATCATGGCATTCGAATACGATTACGGCCTGGCGCTGACCGGCCTGCCGACCAACACAGTTTTCAAGAAAATCCTCCTCGGCAGCGGAGCGGCGGCTCGTGGCCGCGGTGAAAATGTTGGGGTTCAAAGCGCCGAAGCTGAAGCCCTGATCGGGTCGGTGCAGGGTTGGCTCGCCAAGCTTGGCTATAAGCCTGGCCCGATCAATGGGCGACTTGGTGCGAGTACCTCGCGAGCTATTCGCAAATTTGAGACAGATCAGGGTTTGCCAGCTTCAGGACGTATTTCCGGGCCACTCATCTTGCGGCTGGCGCGTATCGCCGCAAAAAGGCGGGTAGCGTCTGGGCGCTAGGGGCAACGCGCTTGTACTCGTGATCGCTGTCACTAGATTGCGGGCATCATGCGTCTAAGAGCCGAGTTTTGGGTCAAGGGCTACCTCCGCCGATGCACGGTCGAAGGTGCCGCCGCCGTTGTCGTACGCCATGGCGACGACGACGCGGGTGCGATCTTTATCAAAATCAATCGCCTTGACGGGACGTGCCTTCTCTTTGGCCCCGCGCCTGCTGGCTTGTCCGGCGCGGAGAGCGATCGGCGCTGGCTTGCTGTGCTTGCCGCCGACGGTGTTCCTGAAAGCGAGGCGGATGGATTCGTTGCACGTGAAGCCAGCTTCGATCCCGACCTTTGGCTTGTGGAGGTCGAAGATCGCAACGGTCGCCACTTCCTTGATGATGGTCTGGTCGGTCCTGCGTGCTGAGCCGGGTGCGGCATCGAGACGTTGCCCCCGACATCGTTAACGAAGCGTTAACTATTTCAGACCTCAAATTGTTTTCAGCGAGTGATTCGAGTCGCTGGAGCCTTCGATTCACACAGATGGGTTCGGGCGGCAGCAGTGCATGCCATGTCACGAGGGTACGTGTGACGGGGGAACCCATGGCGACGATACTCGAATTCCATTGTCGCGAGGAATCAGACGAATGCGCACCGTCGGCGGGGCACGAAGGTGTATCGGCTGAGGTGATCGTCTTTCCCGGTGTTCGCTATGGGCGCCGGGAGCAGCCGGATGGTGAAGATATAGAGCACTGCGCGGAAAATGAATGCATCGAGGCGAGCGAACGCGACCGGCTCGAACTCGTGGACTAGCGTGGTTCTCAAAGGAAGTGAGCGTCCGCGCCTCTAGAAGGTGTGGCCGGAGCAACGCGCCTCTTTCAGGCCGGCTAGAACGCGCTGCTTATAGGCGAGCCCGTTGTCGGGTCCGCGAACGACGACGATACCGCGCGAAGCGGAGACGGTGAGTGGTGGTTGCGTGCCACGCGCTATGCCACGCGCCTCTGGTGTGACGCCCAGAAAGCGATCGTCGGAGGGAACAAGCATAAGCGAGACAGGTGTTATGCGACCTGGCGTTGACGCTGCGGCGTAGAGGTTATCGCCCTGCGGAGAGTGGACCGTGAGCGTCCAGCCCGCGTCAGGGGGTAGCGTTGCCGTCACATCGACTGGCCCCTGAGAGGTGTCGAACCGGCACATGGCATAGCGTGCATCTGGCGAAAGGAAGGGCAATGGTGCCTTGCCAGGCCTGATAGGTCGCAGAACCTCCATCTTGTTGAGCGGTAGCGCCGGCGCCAGCCGGCTGTATGCGGATGCGCCGGTGAGATAGGGAGCCGCAAATGTTGCGCAGATATGGAGAATGCCCGCCGCAACTGGCGCCGCGATGATGAGCTGCCAATTCACATTCTTGAGGTTGTTGGAAAGTTTTATCGGCATTTTACAAGTCGAATCTCTGGCAGCGCCTTTCCGGCGCTGTCCTTTGACGTCAGCAACGGTGCAAGGGTGTCGAGTGTAGTAAAGACCAGGGCCAGCCGTCCTGCGCCGCCCGTTGGTAGCCAGTTTCCAGGTCTTGCCTCGCGGGAAAGCGCGACAGCAAACGTGCCGTTCGGTCGAATGGCGATCGACTGGCTCGTAAACGCGTAGCGTTTTATGGGGTTGGCAATCAGCTCGCCATTGTCGTTGAATACGGTAATGCTCCACCAGCTCGTGCCTGGCTCACCATCTTCGACGACGTAGTCGCAGGAGGAATGAAGCTTGACGCCGTCACTGTCGGCGTATGCCACGTAGCTCCGTGAAATTTCGGTTGTGAGCTGCAAGGTGCCAAGACGCGCGAAGTGGGCTCGGGTGTAGGGATCGGCGTCGGCCCTGCCGGCCGAGGTCCAGCTGACCCATGGACCTTCGCGCTCAGTCGTAAGTAGTGCGCCAGAATCGATCATGTACCAACTAGACGCCAGTCCCAAGATCAACACCGCTCCAATAAAGGCGGCCCAGTAGCCCAGCAGATTGAGCAGCGCGATGACTTGCTTCTGCGCCTTGTGCAGGATGAGATGAGCGGGGCCGAGCGAACTATGGGAGAGCACGGCGTGATGCCTCACCTGGTCGGGGCTGCACGGCGCCGAATGTGGTGCTGCGCCGTTCGCCCGCGCGGCGACCAGGCGGACCTGTCGGCGAAGTGCCTGTATCGGCCGGTTCCGGTTCTTTTATGCCGGCGGCCTTGCGCATGGCTCTTGCGACGCGCCTAAGTGCGTCTCGCGCCGCGTCGGACATAAGCCGCGAAGACCCCTTTTCATCGCGGCCCGATAGTGATGCGCGAGGTCCGCCCAGTGCAGCGATCCGCTGTTGTTCTGCGACCTGGACAGGGTGGGGACGCAAGCCGGGGATGGTGGGGAAATTCATATCCTTATGAGCAACGGACATGAAAGAGTTCCAAATAGGAGCGGCGTAACCGCCGCCCGTCGTGCCAGACATGGGACGATTGTTATCGTTACCAAGCCAGACGACAGCGACATATTTGCCAGTGAAGCCGACGAACCAGACGTCCTTCGGTCCAGTGCTAGTGCCGGTCTTGCCAACAGCGTGCGTGAATCCGAGTTGGGCGCGCCTAGCTGTGCCGTCCTCGACGACCTGCTGCAACATCCAATTCATCTGCTCGGCCACTTTGCGTTTGATGACCTGGGGTGCTTCGGGTTCGTCGCGGTCGCGGCTGTAGATCAGTTCGCCCTTCGAGTTGACGATGTCGAGGATACCGTAGGGCCGCGCCAGCTTGCCGCCATTCGCAAACGTGGCGATACCGCCGGCATGCTCCAGCGGTGTGATGCCGCGGTCACCGAGCGCCATCGAGCAGGATTTGCGGATGCCCTTGATGCCGAGGCGCTGCGTCAACTCGATGACCTTTTCGCGCCCGACCTTGAATGAGAGTTCGACCGCTGGGACATTTAGCGAGCGTGCCATTGCACGGTACATCGGCATGCGTGCTCCGCTACCGTGGCTGCCGCCGTAATTCTGCGGATGCCATCTGCCGCACGAACGCGAGGAATCACGTATGGTCGAATTCGGCGTGAAGCCGTTTTCAAGCGCAGTAGCGTATACGTAGACCTTAAATGAGGAGCCGGGTTGGCGCTTGGCGTGGGTGGCGCGGTTGAATTGACTTTGACCGTAGTCGGTTCCGCCTGTGAGCGCGCGTACCGCACCGTCCGTTTCTAAGGCGACAAGGGCGCCTGTGCCAATGCGATGCGCACGGCCGCGTCGCTTGATGGCCGAGATAAGGGCTTCGTCGGCGGCTTTCTGCAGATCCAGATCGATTGTGGTGCGCGTCGTCAGAACATATTCACCCTTTCCAGCCGCGATGCGCTGCACTTCCTCAAACGCCCAATCCAGGAACCAGTCCGGGCTATTGGGATTATTGTTCTCGATAGTCTTCGCGGGGTTGAGGCGGGCGTGGTGCACCTGTCCGGAGGTATAGAAGCCGGCTTCAACGAGATTGGAGAGTACCTCGTTGGTGCGCGCACGTGAGGCCGGCAGGTTAACGTGCGGCGCGTACCGGGTAGGTGCCTTGAACAGGCCGGCCATTAAGGCTGCTTCGGCAAGGTTGATCTGGCGAACCGACTTGCCGAAATAATAAATCGAGGCGGCCTCGACGCCGAAAGTGCCACCTCCCATGTAGGCGCGATCGAAGTAGAACTTCAGGATCTCGCGCTTAGTAAAACGGCTCTCCAGCAGCAGCGACAGGAACGCCTCTTTGATCTTGCGTTGAAGCGAACGCTCTGACGAAAGAAAGAGGTTTTTCGCCACCTGCTGGGTAATCGAAGAGCCGCCTTGCACGACCTCATTGGCCTGCAGGTTCGTAACGAGCGCACGCGCAGTGCCGATGACGTCGATGCCCCAATGCTCGAAGAAGCGGCGGTCCTCGGTGGCGAGCGTCGCCTTGATGAGGGAGTCGGGAATCTCCTCTAAAGGCACCGCATCGTTGTGGAGGATGCCGCGTTTGCCAAGCTCGTTTCCGTTGCGATCAAGGAATTTTACGGCGTACCGACCAGTGAGGAAGCGGCTTTCGTCGAATTCCTGAAAGGCCGGAATGGCGAGCGCGAACATGACGACGAGGCCGGCAGTGCCAATGGTGAGTGACTCTGATGCGACCTCGTTGGCAAGGCGGCGCCAACCTTTGAGGCGGAAGCGAGCAAAAAAACTCGTGCCGGCGTTGCAATAATCTTGGACGGACGCCCAGGATTCAGCCAGCGTCGAATCGATCCTGGAATCGAGCCCCATCCAATCGATGTATGGCCGGCGGTTGCCAGGCTTGAAGAACCAGTCCTGCACGGTCAATTGCCCAGTTTTCGTTGCCCGGCTAAGGGGGTGGGGTGATCACGACTCAACTGATATGCGGTTTATAGCGTCTTATACCTGCTGGCGACGGCCCAGTTAAGGCGGTTCTGACGCCCGCCCCGCTAGCGGAGACGAGCCAGGGATTGTCTGCAACAAATAGTGGGTGTCCGCGCCCGGCTTATCAATACTTAGGCGGTTGACCAGTAGACGTATGTAATTATATGCGCTATGTACGTGGCAGAGACGGAGAGATTCCATGTTGAAGCCCATGCCGATTGCCGAATTTCTTAAGCTTTTTCCGAATGATGAGGCTTGCCTCGACTACCTGTTTTCAGTGCGCTATGGGGACGAGTTCGAGTGCCCGAAATGCGGTGAAGAGGGCCTGTTCAAGAAGCTAAGTAACATGCCAGCCTATACTTGTTCATGCGGGCACCACGTTCATCCCATGGTCGGGACGCCTTTCTACAAGTCTCACACGCCGCTCCAGAAGTGGTTTTACACCATGTACCTGTTCACTACTACGCGCCATGGCGTGCCCGCCAAGGAGCTTCAGCGTCAGTTGGCGGTGAACTACAAGACGGCGTGGCGCATGGGCCACCAGATCAGGAAATACCTCGCCCTCGTTGATGGTGATCCACCTATTGGCGGCCACACTGAGATCGACGAGGCCATGATCGGCGGCGTCCGCAAGGGCAAGCGGGGCCGTGCGGCCGAAGGCAAGACTGTGGTGCTGGGCATGGTGGAGCGCGGCGGAGACATCATCACACGCATCGTTCCAGACGTGAGACGCACCACGCTTGAGCGGCACATAATTCGGCACGTTGATCTTGGCGCGGCGATCTCGACGGATGAGCTGAACTTCTACAAGCGGCTCAAGATGTACGGATACAAGCACGGTAGCGTGATCCACAAGGCCGAGGAGTTTGTCCGCGGCAAGCACCACACGAACACCATTGAAGGGTTCTGGTCGCTCATCAAGAGGTCAATCCGCGGCACGCATGTGCACGTCTCAGCGCAGCATCTTCCTAAGTACCTCGGCGAGTTCGAGTTCCGCTGGAACCTGCGGCACCGTCCTGATCAGATGTTTCCTTGTCTTCTAAGACGCCTTGCGACATCGCAATCAAGAGCTTGAGGAAGCGGTCACGGTCGGCCTCGCTCGGGTGCTCCTTAGCGAACTGCTTGTAGGCGCCTGATTGGCGCACTTCTTCAAGGCTAAGGTGTTTGCCACGGGACATGTCCGCCGATCCCTTGACCAATTCGCTGGATTAGCCCACCTGCATAGCGCGGCGCTCTTGTCATCAAGGTTCCGCCAGCGATTCGCTCATGGTCTTTTGCAAGCAGTGTCCGTCATCAGATAATTTGGAACAGATTTCGGTTTGAGCTAACGGAGTGTCTGGCTCATCTGGTCTGTCATGTTAGGCGGCGGCCTTGCAGTGTTGCAAGCGCCGTTGTTCGAGTGTCTTTCGTTTGATCCTTTCTCGT
>JAAERO010000331.1 GCA_024230315.1 Hyphomicrobium sp. | reverse complement strand
CAACGGCGTTGATCCCCAAACTTGGCTCACCGACACGCTGGCCCGCATCGCCGATCACAAAATCAATCGTATCGACGAATTGCTTCCCTGGCGATATGCTGAAAATAGCTGAGTAACGACGGTGGCCGGACGCTTACCTTGAAACGGACCAGACGCATTGACCGTAACGCGTGCGCCGAGCGCCTTGATCTCGGCAGCGCCAACATTTGTGGCATCCACGACCGCATGCGAAATTGTGGCATCTGCCGTGCGTGCGAGACGGCTTGCAAAAGCCGCCGCCCTTTCAGCCGACCGCCCCGCTATGATGATTTCGAGTTTGGTTTGGCGCGCAAGCCGTTGCGCAACATGTGCGCCAAATGCGCCGTAGCCACCAACGATGAGAATGCGTCCGCTCAACTGCCGGCCGAAGCGTCCGAGCAATTATCTGCGATCGCAGCACTCCCATCCTTGTTTGCGGGCGCGTGTTGGAAGACATAGCGGCCTTGGCAGACACCCACGCGCGGGGGCAGATGTTCTTCTTCGAAAAGGTCATGACCCTGTTTTAGTTGTTGCCAGAACGGGGCGTCAGCGCTTTGCGCATGGAGCGCCATGTTGTGGTCCGTCATGCGGAACGGAAAAACCTGCACCTGAAACCGTTCCTGGCCGGATTTGAGAGCAGCCGTTACCAGGGTCCAAATCTCATCGATCACACCGTCAGTCATGGCATAGCAGCCGATAGATGCGCAGCCGCCGTGTACCATCAAGAATGACCCTGAGCGATCGTGTGCGCGGTCGAAGGTGTTGGGGAAACCAAGATTGAAGGAGCGGTGATACTTGCTCGCTGGATTGAGAGCCTTTGCGTCGATCGTGTAGAACCCTTCGGGTGATTGGCGGTCGCCTTCCTTGTGCTTGGGCCCCAGATGGCCAGACCACAGGCAGATTGGGTAGGTAGCGAAGCGGTGGAAGCGGCCATCGCGCAGCATCCACAGTTCCAGTTCAAAATCGCGCTTGAAAATACGCATGAAAACCGGTGCGCCGACGTCCAGTTTTTGTGATGAGAGCCGTCCCTGCAGATTTGCAAGATCCGGAGTTCCCGGCAGCGTTTGCCCAGCCACAGCGAGCGACAACCTTTTTGTGCGCTCAGCCCGTATCACCTCGTGCTCGAGTGCTTCATAGATTGCTGGCCAATAAAGAGTGAGGACGCCCCCGACAATGGCCGCTAACGCGCCTAGTACGATTATCGTAGTGAGCGAGCGGCGCTTGCGGCTAGCCACCGTCATAACAAGTCCTCGATGTCACGAGTCGAACGTCGTGCCTGCCGGAAAGTGCAAGGCGCATTCGAACATAAACCGATGAGTGCGCTATTGGGAGAATCCTAGGGTAGACAAGATATCCGCCGTGATCGGGCCGCCCAAACCGAAGGACTTGGCAAAGCCGGAGTTTGTATTTCTCTTTGCTGTCTGCGTACTCGCAACTTTGCGCATTTTCGGTCCAGGGACGATGATGCGTTCCCAAGCAAGCTGCTGCTCGTATGGCCTTGGAGTGAAGGGCTCCACGGTGGGCTTACGGAAGCGCGGGCAGGCGCGTTCAGCATGGATTGAGCGGCTCGTAGGCAGCTTCACATTGACAACGTAGCGGCGTTCGCACACCGCAACCGTCGGCGGCAGGCGATATGTTTCGAAGTAGTCGTAACCCTGCTTCAAAGTGCGCCAGAACGCATGGTGCTCGCTTCGTCTGTGGCGCGCCAAGTTCTGCGAAGTCATCCGGAACGGGAAGGCATGAACTTCGAAGGATTTCTGGCCGCCAGAGAAGGCCTCGCGCGCCAGCGCGTAGATCTCTTCTATGAGCGCGTCCGTCATGGCGTAGCAGCCAGCGGACTTACAATCGCCGTGCACCATCAGCCACTGCCCGGTACGCTTCCGGGAGCGGTCATAGGCATTGGGATAACCGAGGTTGAAGGCCAGGTGGAATTTCGAGTTCGGATTCAACTGCTCTTCGGTGACCCGGTAGAAGCCCTCTGGCGCCTGGCGATCGCCAAGAGCCTTTTTGGGACCGACTTTGCCGGACCAATTGCAGATCGGATACGTCTTGAAGTGATAGAAGCGGCCGTCGTCTCGCGCCTTCCAGACCTCAAGTTCGGAATCTTCCTTGAAGATACGTATGAAGATCGGTGCGCCCCGCTCCATGCCCTTGCGGCCGAGCAGCATCATGGAGTCCTTGCTGAGCGGCTGCTCGGAGGGGGGGATCAAAGACGCGCTACCGCAACCAGCCACAGCAATTGCCGCAGTGACGGCTGCCACAGCGGCGCAAAAACGGGCTCCAAACATCGAGCCTAGGATGGTCATACGCATACGCAGTGCCCCTCGCGCACGGTGATTACCATCGATTCATAACCTCTAAGATATCGTTAACGTTTATAAATGCCTAGCGTCTTCCCACAGGACAATTCGCCTGCGCCGGTTGTGCAACTATTATCGCGATGAGTTGGACGGTAATGGGGCGGGGAAGGAAGAGTCTTTGCCCTAAAAAAGCGAGAAATTCAAAGCGTTTGACCAATTCGCATAAATCGATCGTGGCGCTGCTTGCGGATATCCGCCGGGGTCTTTCCTTTAAACTCAGAAAGCGCACGAGCGATGGCGTCCCCGGTTGCCTTCATCATGGATTTTCGGTCGCGATGCGCGCCCCCGGTCGGCTCGGAGATGATGGCGTCGATGACGCCGAGCTGATCGAGGTCTTGGGCGGTTATCTTCATGTTTGTGGCCGCCTCGACCGCCTTGGCCGAATCGCGCCACAGGATAGACGCTGCGGCTTCCGGTGATGCGACCGTGTAAATCGAATGCTCGAGCATAAGGATGAGGTTGGCGGTCCCGATGGCCACGGCGCCGCCCGAGCCGCCTTCACCGATCACAATGGCGATGATTGGCACGCCGATGGCTAGACAGCAGTCAGTCGAGCGGGCGATGGCCTCCGCTTGCCCCCGCTCCTCGGCAGCTATGCCTGGATAAGCGCCCGCGGTATCGATGAGCGTGATGACGGGCACGTCGAACCGGTCGGCCATCTCCATCAGCCGCACGGCCTTACGGTACCCCTCAGGCATAGCCATTCCGAAGTTGTGCCGGATACGGCTTTCCGTATCGGAGCCCTTCTCGTGGCCAATGACCATAACGGTGCGGCCGCGGAATCTGCCCAGCCCGCCCACAATGGCCTCGTCCTCTGCAAAGTATCGGTCGCCGGAAAGCGGAGTGAAATCCTCGATCATTGCGTCAACGAAGTCGAAGTAGTGGGGGCGCTCGGGATGACGTGCGACTTGCGTCTTTTGCCAGGGCGTGAGCTTGGAGTAGGTGTCCTTGAGCGCGTCGTGTGCCTTCTGCTCCAGCTTCTTGATCTCCTCGGCAATCGAGATTGGCTGGTCATCGCCCTCCATCGCGCGCAATTCAGCGACCTTGCTCTCAAGCTCGGCTATCGGCTTCTCGAAGTCGAGGTAGGTGCGGATAGCTGCGGGGCGATCCAGTTCGGTGCTCATGGGACTCAATTTGGGGTGACCAGTGACCAACAAAAACGGGCAGATGTGCGCTGCACAATCGCCCTTCTACTTTGGCCCTGTCAAGAACGACAGGTTCGACGGATTAACCGATCCGCCCCCTAGCGTGCATACTTCAGCCCTTTTTGGCCAGGGGATGGTGCTCATGCACCAGCTTTTTCAGACGCTCTTCGAGGACGTGCGTGTAGATCTCCGTCGTCGAAATGTCCGCATGGCCCAGCAACTGCTGGACAGAACGCAAATCAGCCCCGCGATCGAGGAGATGGCTCGCAAAGGCATGGCGCAGCACATGCGGACTTATGCGATCGGGATCGAGCCCCGCTTCTGCTGCAAGGTCTTTAAGGTCTTGTGCAAAGCGCTGGCGCGTAAGGTGTCCTTGGGTGCTCTTAGAGGGGAAAAGCCATTTGGTGGCGACGGTCGCTGCCACAGCGTCATTCGACTCGCGGCCGAGCTGAAGATAGTGCTCTAGCGCGGCCCGCGCCTTGCTGTTCAACGGCACAAGGCGCTCCCGTCCCCCTTTTCCTTTGATGGTCAGCACGCGTGCGTCGCCGGCGAGTACATCGCGCGGCAGAGAAACGAGTTCGCTCACGCGCATGCCGGTCGCATAGAGCATCTCGATCAAGCAATGCAAACGTACCGCGCGCAGGCGCTCCAAGCCCTTTGCCTTGCCAGCGCGTTGAGCCGCGGTTTCGATGAGCCGATCCACCTCGGCAACGTTGAGCGTCTTGGGTAATGCGCGCTCTTTTCGCGGTCCGGCCTGGCCGAGTGTGGGATCGGCCGTCACCTGACCTTCCGCAACGAGGAACTTATAGAGCTGACGTACGGCAGAGAGCCGTCGGGCGAGCGATGTCGCTTTTAAGCCGGTTGCCGAGGCTTCCGCCACGTAGGCCGAAATGTCGGGCGGCGCAGCGGCCGCAATCAACCTGGCGCGGCGGCGCAAGAAATTGCGGAAGTCTTCAAGATCGCGGCGATATGCGGAGATGGTGTTCGCCGCGGCTCCGCGCTCGGCGCTCAGCATCTCAAGGAATATTTCGATGGTTTGTTCCTCAGTGCTCATGGCTTGCCCGAGGTTGAATTGATGCCCTAATTGATGAAGGTGCGCGGCCAACTCGCAAACAGTGCTTCAAAACCGAGTTTGCGCGCGTCCGCTTCGAGGCCGGCGCGTTTCAAGGCGCGGATCGAATCACTCAGCGCGATCATATGCGCTCCTTTCGCTCCGTTGGGTCCCAGCGTTTTCATCGTTAGCAGAACTGTGCGTGCAAACTCCTTCTTTTTGGCGGCATCTTGCAGCTGTGAGAGGACCCCCGTTTCGGGCAGGAAACCGCCAGGGGGCTGTGGCGTGCGGCTGGCCGCCTCCCATAATGGAATTGGCACGTTGTATTCTAGGGCATCGAGCACGGTGGCAAGCCGATGCAGGAGGATTGGGTCGAGCTGTCCGCGCACGGCCAAGTCCTTGATGTAAGCGAGACTTCGGCCACGATCCGATGTCGCTTCGCTGTCGGCAATATCAATGAGGGCAAGCCAGTGGCTGAGATCGCCGCTTCCCGCGCCGCCTACGGCCATACCGAATCTGGCCCAACTCTTTGCTCGCTGATAATCGCCTGCCGCCAGCGCGACCTCGATGCCCGTTTCGGCATACTCGCCGATTTCGGAGATCGCCGCGATGCTTTGGGATTCAGGAGCAATCATGCGCAACGCCGTCAGGTAGTGCCCCGCTCGGCGCGACTCGTCGAGGAACGAGCGGATAAGGCGCACCTTGCGCAAGGGCACGCGTTCAGCTTCCGCCGCAACGAATAGCTGAGCGCGATTGAGCCCCACCGGATCAGCCCCGCTCGGTGCCTGGAGCGCCGCCGCTTGTTGGCGATAGATGCGAGCAAGGTCTTCTGGCGTGATGGCATTGAGCTGAGCTGCAGCTTCCGCAGTCGACAATTTGAGAGCCGCGGGCGTGTTGGCGTCGAGGGCGAGCGCGGCCAGCAATGACGGCGCGGCATGCTTCAAAAGCACGGCAGTTTCGATCGTCCCGTCGGCCGCTTCGATGAGTCGATAGTCCAGAGTAGAAATTCGCTGCCCGGAGGGGATCTTCGATCTTGTGCCCGTTGTCATGGCGTCGAGTGCCGCAATGCCGCCTGTGTCTCGCAGGCCTTCTTCGCGAGCAAGCTCGGCTGCCAAACCGGCCCCGGCGGTGTCGCCGTCAATGGCCGCACAGTACCCTGAGATGAGAGCCGCTAGGCCTTTTAGAGACTTAGGCGCGTTTCCCGTTAGCGGTCCGCTGCTCCGCGCCGTGGCACAGCCGCGCTCCTTGTCTCCCATTCCGATCTCGTTGCGCGCTGCGAGCGTTGCAACGAGAGGGTTCCCCGCTTGAATCTTCGAAAGTTCACGCGAGGCTTCCTCCAGCAGCCCCGACCGGTAAAGCGTCTCGAGACGCAGGGCCATAAAGTGCTGGTCAGTCTCGCCGCCGGTGGGCGGGGGGACATTCGAAGTGATGAGACGCAGCCAGAGCCCGTGGAGCGCAGGCGAACGCGGCGGGATTTCAATCTCGGAGATCAGCGTCTCCAGCGTTCTCACGTCTAGGCCGCGCCACAGCTCGAAGGGCAGGCCAGAGCCGTCTTCGGCCATGATCGGAGCGAGTTCCATGCGTTCGACCGCGCCGGCGCCTTCGCTCAATGGCTGAAATGTGATGGAGTTGCGCTTACGATCGGCTTCGGCAGGCAATGCCTTCTCGTGCTCCTTGCGTTTATCGTTCGTCTTGCCGAAGGGGTTGAGTGGGCTCCAATCCTGTGAGGACACAGGTTGCGCACCAAGCAAGAACGCAAGCGTGGCGATCAGCGAGAAGGCTAAGGATGGCTTGAGCATGTATCGCGAGCCGGTTACTCCTTGCGAATCTTGACGCCGGGCAGGACCTTGGTGACGGCGCGCGGCTCGGGCTCGAACTTGGTCGATAGAATGTATAGACCGCCCGTAGCGATGGCGCCGATTACACCAATAGTCACCAGAAAGCGAAACAAGCTCGGCATTTCTGCTATCCCGAATCCTCGTTCAAGTCTCTATCTCATGTTGGCGCCAATATGGCTTGCACCGAACGGCAATCAACAGTACTCGGAGCCTATCGTGCTAGCTGATTTTCTGGCTCTGTGGCAGAGGTGCAAGCCATTGTGGCTATCTAAGGCCCGTAGGTGTCCACTGGTATTCTTCGGGAGAACGTGTGCATCAGCACGGATTGGCGGTCATAAATAGACTGAGGCTCGAACGGAAGAGAAGCAAAATGGGCGAGGCCCGATCCCCGAACGCTATAAAGGCCTCGTTGGGCGCAAAATCGATCATAATGGTTGGGCTCATGGGCTGCGGCAAATCTGCGGTTGGCCGTAGACTCGCTGCGAAGCTCGCTCTGCCGTTCGTCGATGCCGATGAGGAAATCGAGAAGGCGGCGGGCCAAAGCATCGAGGACATCTTCGCCGAGCATGGTGAAGCCTACTTTCGCGACGGTGAGCGCAAGGTGATTGCGAGACTATTGCGTTCTAGCCCGCAGGTCCTGGCAACCGGCGGCGGTGCATTCATGTGCGAAGAGACGCGCCAAGCGATTGCGGAAAGCAGCGTCTCCGTGTGGCTAAAGGCCGACCTTCCCGTTCTGATGCGCCGCGTGGCCAAGCGGGACAACCGCCCGCTTCTCAAGACCGGTGATCACGAGGCGGTCATGCGCGAGCTGATGGATTCGCGCTATCCGGTATATGCAAACGCCGACATCGTGGTTGAAAGCCGCGACGTGCCACATGACTCGATCGTCGTAGACATCCTGGAACGCCTCGCCCGAGCCCTGCGGGTGGCCCCACCGCCTGCGGTTTGATAGGAGGAGGCGACCAGGGTTCTTCAGGTTCTTCGGCGAGCCGCTTGGCATGTCGACATTCCCGCCTTCGTTCAGGTCGTATGCGATGACAACAGGAGTTCATAGCCGCGGTCCATCCCTCGCAGCGGCGCGCACGGTAACCGTGCCGCTGGGGGAGAGGGCATATGATGTGCTGATCGGGTCCGGACTCGTTGGTCAGGCGGGCGGACTGATTGCTTCACGGCTGGGCGCTGGCAAGTGCGGTGTCGTCACCGATGAGAACGTTGCGCGATATCATCTTGATGCTCTTGAAGCGTCCTTACGCCAATACGGCGAGTATGTGGGCGCGATCGTCTTGAAACCGGGTGAAGCGACCAAGAGCTTTCGCGAGCTTGAGCCCTTGAGTGAACGCCTGTTGGAAATGGGATTGGAGCGCGGCGACCTTGTTATCGCATTCGGCGGAGGGGTGATCGGTGACCTAGCAGGTTTCGCTGCAGCGATCCTGCGCCGAGGTGTGCGCTTCGTGCAAATCCCCACTTCGCTGCTCGCGCAGGTCGACTCATCTGTCGGCGGTAAGACGGGCATCGACACGCCACAGGGTAAGAACCTCATTGGCGCGTTTCACCAGCCAAGCCTCGTCATCGCCGACATGGATGTCCTCAAAACGCTGCCGGAATGTGAAATGCGTGCCGGTTACGCGGAGGTGGCAAAGTACGGGCTGTTGGGGGATGCGGATTTCTTTGCCTGGCTGGAGCAGAATTGGCAGCCGATCTTCGCCTTCGATGCCGAACCGCTAACGCACGCCATCGAGACGAGCGTCAAGACCAAAGCCGGGATCGTCGGATGCGACGAAACCGAGCAGGGCGAGCGGGCCCTCCTCAACCTAGGCCATACGTTTGGACACGCGTTCGAAGCATGGTGCGAATATTCCGACAGGCTGTTGCATGGCGAAGCTATCGCGATCGGCATGTGCGTCGCGTTCCGGTTCTCCCAGGCGCTGGGGTCTTGCTCAAGAGGTGATGCAGAACGCGTAGCAGCGCACTTCCAGGCAGTGGGGCTACCCACGCGCGTTGGCGAGATTCCCGGCGATAAGCCGGATGCGGCAGCACTTCTCCGCCTCATGGGGCAGGACAAAAAGGTGCGTAAGGGCAAGCTCACGTTTATTTTGGCGCGCGGTATCGGCTCAGCCTACATCGCGCATGACGTGGCGCCTGAGCGCGTCAGCACGTTTCTAGAGGGCGAAATCGCTGCCTGAGCGGGCCGCTAACCTTCCGCGCGCCCATATATGCTAATCTCCGCGTTTATTTCATCGGGCGGGCCGCGGCGGCAATATCGCGCCGGCCAGCGGTGCGCCCGCAACCTCAAACATCAAACACAAACCCCATAAGCACCATGCCTATCGAGACCACTCTCACTCTAGTCGCCATCCTGCTGCTCCTCGTCCTTTCGGCGTTCTTTTCGGGTTCAGAGACGGCGCTGACCGCAGTCTCCCGAGCGCGAATGCATGCGCTCGATCTTGAAGGCAATCAGCGCGCACGCGCAGTCAATAACCTGCTCGCCGCGCCAGAACGCATCATCGGAACGGTGCTGCTTGGCAACAACCTGGTCAACATTCTCGCCTCTGCGCTAACCACGAGTCTGCTGATCAGACTCTTTGGCGACTTCGGGGTCGCCTATGCGACCATCGTCATGACGGCGCTCGTCGTAATTTTCGCCGAGGTGTTGCCCAAGACGTATGCCCTGGCGTTTTCCGACCGAATCTCTTTGTCGGTGGCGCCGGTCATGGGGGTGCTCATCGTTGTACTGAAGCCCTTGACGATAACCGTGGGGTTCATCGTTCGCCAGATCCTGAAACTCACGCCGTCCAGAGTTGACGACAAGGCGAATATTCTTGCTGCACATGAGGAAATTCGTGGCACGATTGAGTTGCAAACGAAGGAGGGCGCAGTTGCGCGGTACGATGCCGACATGCTGGGCGGCGTGCTCGACCTGCGCGATTTGCAGGTTGCCGACATCATGGTCCATCGCACCAAAATGGAGACCATAAATGCCGATGACCCACCGCAGGATATTGTCGATGAACTCCTGAAGAACCAGTACACGCGCGTGCCGATTTGGAAGGATGAACCTGAGAATATTGTCGGCGTGTTGCACACTAAAGATCTGTTCTCCGCACTTGGTCATGCGGGCTGGGATGTGACCAAGCTCGACGTCAGGAGTCTTGCTGTGCAGCCGTGGTTCGTACCTGACACGACAGGACTCAAGGACCAACTCAACCATTTCCTCAAGCGCAAGGCGCAGTTGGCGCTAGTGGTCGATGAGTACGGCGAGGTGCAAGGTCTCATCACTCTTGAGGACATTTTGGAGGAGATCGTCGGTCAGATCGCCGACGAGCACGACACTCACGAGGTGCAAATCCGCCTGCAGCCCGACGGAACGGTCAACGTCGACGGCACCGTCGCAATACGGGACTTGAACCGCCAGATGGACTGGAATCTGCCCGACGAAGAGGCGACGACTATTGCCGGCCTTGTGATCCACGAGGCTCAGACGATCCCGGAGCCGGGGCAAGCTTTCACCTTCTATGGCTATCGCTTCGAGATCCTGCGCAAGTCGCGCAATAAGATTACTGCGTTGCGGGTGAGTCCGGCCGGTAGAGGCGAGGGGCGCGCAAACCAGGCGAGCGCGGGGTCGACGACGAGCTGAGTTGCGGCGGCGCGGGCACACCGGATCCGGACGGCGGTGCATTTTCCGTTACGAAGTTCTATGTTCTCGCCCCGCTGATCGCCATCACGCAACCAGCGGGGCGAGATTATTTCTAGTAGGTTTTATCCTATGGCCTCGCCCGGCGCGCAGGCCTTGATTGCCAGTGCGTGCACTGCATTTTTAAGCTCATTGCTGAGCAAATCGTTCACAATCTGGTGACGTTCGACGCGTGATTTTCCTGTAAAGGCCTCCGACACGATCAGCACGCGGAAATGGTTCTCGCCCGTGCCAGGTGAGGAACGGTGCCCAGCGTGGAGGTGCGACTCATTGACCACGTCGAGGCGTGTAGGTCGCAGAGAGATCATAAGTTTCTCGCGCATTCGAGACTCAACGGTCATTAACAGTCGCCTCATCCACTTGTGAAAAACTACTTATTCGTGGGGCAACCTGCATCGGCTTGTGCGTCGCTTGGCCTCGGACCATACTTCGAACCATGAAGCTTCAGTCAAAATACTTCGACAGCATCCGCGTCGCGCGCAAGCGGAAGCGCGCCAAGCCCGTGCGCGAAGAGTACCCTTGCTGCCAGTGGAAGGGCTGCAAGGCGCCGGGCCGCCATCGGGCGCCTAAGGGTCGAGACCACGATGGCGAATACTACTTCTTTTGCCTAGATCACGTTCGCCAATACAACGCATCTTATAACTATTTCGATGGCATGAACGATGCCGAGGTCGAGGATTTTCAAAAGGAGGATCTTACCGGGCACCGGCCAACGTGGAAGGTTGGCGCCAATGCTGACGGGCTGGGAAAGCCGCAGGACGCAAAGCCGGGCGAGGCTCGTCCATCTGGTTGGCGTGCCACCGATCCACACAGCTTTTTTGCTTGGCGGGCTAAGGCGGCGCGCGAGGAACCCACCGAAGCACGCCGCCAACTCAAACCGTTGGAAAAGAAATCGCTCCAGGCTCTTGATCTAACGGGGAAAGCCACGCGCGCTGAGATCAAAACGCGATTCAAAGAGCTCGTTAAGCTTCATCATCCCGATGCGAACGGCGGGGACAAGCGCTCTGGCGACAAGTTGCGCGAAATTATCCAAGCCTATAACTATTTGAAGAAGGCTGGTCTCGTATAAAGTCCGCCAGCGCAGATACGATGGGAGACCGCCCGGCCATGAAGGTCGAATTGGTCCCTCGACAAAACAAGAAACCCGACAAATTCTGGAAACACGGCACGATGCGTGCGCAAACCCAAACGGGAACTGAAGGCAATGCTCTCAAACTGCCGGACATGAAACTGTCCGTCAGACAGGTCTTCGGTGTCGATACTGATCTGGAGGTGCCGGGCTTTTCCAAGCCGGACGAGCACGTTCCCGATGTCGACCCCGACTACCTCTTCAACAAGGAAGTGACGCTCGCAATCCTTGCCGGCTTCAAGCACAACCGCCGCGTGATGATCCAGGGCTACCATGGCACGGGCAAGTCGACACACATCGAACAAGTGGCCGCGCGGCTCAACTGGCCATGTATGCGTATTAATCTCGACAGTCACGTCAGCCGGATCGATCTGGTTGGCAAGGATGCAATCGTGCTGCGCGACGGCAAGCAGGTGACCGAGTTCCGCGAAGGCATTCTGCCCTACGCACTGCAGTCCAATACCGCTCTTGTGTTCGACGAGTATGATGCTGGCCGCCCCGACGTCATGTTCGTGATTCAGCGCGTCTTGGAGGTCTCGGGCAAGCTCACGCTGCTCGACCAGTCGAAGGTGATCCGTCCGCATCTCGCGTTCCGGTTATTTTCGACGACCAATACGATCGGCCTCGGCGACACTTCCGGCCTCTATCACGGCACGCAGCAGATCAATCAGGGTCAAATGGATCGCTGGTCGATTGTGTGCACGTTGAACTACCTGCCGCATGATGACGAGGCCAATATCGTGCTCGCCAAGGCAAAGTCATTCGCTAAGAGCGAAGCCAAACGTAAGACCGTCTCGCACATGGTGCGGGTCGCTGATCTGACGCGCTCTGCTTTCATCAATGGCGATTTGTCGACCGTGATGAGCCCGCGTACCGTGATGACCTGGGCGGAAAATGCGGAGATTTTCGATGACGTGGGTTTGGCGTTCCGTCTGACGTTCCTCAACAAGTGCGACGAACTCGAACAGCCGATGGTGGCCGAGTTCTATCAGCGCTGCTTTGGTGAAGAGCTGCCGGAAAGTGCAGCAAACGTCGCCCTGAGCTGAGGTCCAATGGCGACCGGCCCCAAACGGAACGAGGCACCCAATGAGCCATTGAAGCGTGCGATCGGCCTTACCGTTCGCGCCATCTCTGGTCACAATGACCTTGAGGTCGCCTTTGCGCCGGGTGCGCCTGAACTTGCTACCAAGCATGTGCAATTACTCGAACCCTCGCGCGTGCCATCGCGGCGCGAGATCGCGGTCATCCGCGGCTGGGCAGACAGCCTTGCTCTAATAGCGGGCTGCCACAACGAAAAGCTACACAACCGGCTCGCCCCGAGCTCTGGGTTCGCGCGCACGGTGTTCGAGGCTGCCGAGCGCGCACGCGTCGAGGCCCTGGGCGCCAACCGCATGCCAGGCATGGCACAGAACCTCACCGCACGCATCGAGGACCAATATGCGCACGGCCGCTTTGCCGACGTAAAGACGCAAGAGGAGGCGCCTCTTGAGGACGCGCTTGGGCTCATTGTTCGCGAGCGGCTGACCGGGTCCAAGCCGCCCGATTCGGCGGCTGCGCTGGTGCACGTGTGGCGCGATTTTATCGAGCAGCGCGGCGCGAGTGTTTTAGAGCTGCTCGATGCGCTCATCGATGATCAGGAAAATTTTGGACGCCTGATGCGCAAGCTGTTGCACGAGTTAGAGCTTGCCGAAGAGCCGTCCGACGCTGACGAAGCCGAGACTGAGGAGGAGAAGGGAAACGAGCCTGAGGGCGGGGAAAACGAGGCGGATACCGCCGAGCAGGGCGAGGATGGACAGGACGACGCCAGCGACGAGGAGCGCGGTGAAGCCCAGACGGGCGAATGGCAAGAAATGTCCGAGGCTACAAGCACCGACGACCTCGGTGCCGAGCTCGACGATCGGGATGAGATGGAGCAAGCTGAGCCTTGGCGGCCTAATACGTCCGTCCTCGAAAACCCCGAGGCATTCGGTTACAAGGTCTTCACGCGCGAATTCGACGAGGAAATTGCGGCAGCTGAGCTCTCCTCGCCCGAGGAATTGGAACGCCTTCGCGCCTATCTCGACCGTGAGCTTAAAACTCTTCTGAGCGCGGTAGCGCGGCTTGCAAACCGCCTGCAGCGGCGACTGCTTGCGCAGCAAAACCGTGCCTGGGACTTCGATTTGGAAGAGGGCACGCTCGATGCCGCTCGGCTCCCGCGCGTTATCATCGATCCCATGCACTCCCTGTCGTTCAAGTGCGAGCGCGATACCGAATTTCGCGATACCGTAGTCACGCTTTTGCTCGACAATTCAGGCTCTATGCGCGGACGGCCGATCATGGTGGCCGCCTGCTGCGCCGACATTCTGGCGCGCACGTTGGAGCGCTGCGGCGTCAAGGTTGAGATCTTGGGCTTTACGACGCGGGCCTGGAAGGGCGGCCAGTCTCGCGAGCAGTGGCTCGCATGTGGAAAACCGCAGGGACCGGGGCGGCTTAATGATTTGCGTCATCTCATCTACAAAACCGCGGACGCGCCTTGGCGGCGCGCCAAGCGTTCACTGGCGCTGATGATGCGCGAAGGGCTTTTGAAAGAAAATATTGACGGCGAGGCGCTAGCCTGGGCGCACGGTCGCCTGCTGGCGCGGTCGGAACAGCGCCGCATTCTTATGATGATCTCGGATGGTGCGCCGGTCGACGACTCAACACTTTCGGTTAATTCCGGCAGTTATCTGGAGCAGCACTTGTGTCAAGTTATCGAAGAGATCGAAACGCGTTCGCCAGTGGAGCTGATTGCCATCGGGATCGGCCACGACGTGACGCGCTACTACCGCCGCGCGGTGACCATTACCGATTCGAGCGAGCTTGCCGGGGCCATAACCGACAAGCTTGTTGAGCTGTTCGAGGAAAAGGGCCGCACGCCTAAGGCACGGCCTACCCACCGTTATCGGCGGGTCCATTGATGCATAAAGTGTTGGCGCCCAATTCAGCGGTTAGCCGCTTGCATTCCTGGTTCCGGCCGTCGGTTGGGGTAAAGCGCGCTGCTCTAACCATTGGCGCGGCGATCGTTCTTGCGGCTCCCTTTGCGCTTGCCAATAACAAACCGGCGCCACCCAGCAAGACACTGACAGAGATTGAAGTCCGAGCCACGCCGATTGCCGCCTTTGACAAGGAGAATCCTGCGGCCACGCGCTTTGGCAAACTCACCTGGCGCGGTGGGCTTGTGCTGAGCTCCGCCACGCCGAGCTTCGGCGGTTGGTCCGGTCTAGCGCTTGGCGCCGATGGAAAGCAGCTCGTGGCCGTATCCGATGCGGGAACCTGGATGACAGCCCATATCGTCTATGAGGGCGGGAAACCTACGGCGCTCAAATCCGCACGGATCGGTCCTCTGAAATCCCTTTCTGGTCGGCCGCTCAGCCGTTCGCGCGACCGCGATGCTGAAGCGTTGACCCTCGTAAAGGGCACCGTTGCCAAGGGACGGCTCCTGATCTCATTTGAGCATAATCACAGAGTTGGGCTGTTCGACATCGGTAAGAGCGGTTTTTCGGCGCCAAGGCGTTATCTCTCCCTTTCCGCCGTCACAAAGCGCCTTGACGGCAATTCCGGGTTAGAAGGTCTCGCCATATTGCAGGGCGGCCGCTTCAAAGGTTCTCTGGTTGCATTTTCAGAGCGGTTGATCGACGGCACGGGCGCGCTAACCGGCTGGATATGGGTCAATGGCAAGCCGGAACGATTCAAACTCAATAACGGTGGTGCATTTAACGTAACCGATGCCGCACCACTGCCCGATGGCGGGCTACTCGTGCTCGAGCGCCGATTTCGCTGGAGCGAGGGCGTTAAGGCGCGCTTGCGGCTGATCAGAGCGCACGAGCTTCGCCCCGGCGCAACGATCACGGGCGAGCTATTGCTTGATGCGGGCGTTAACCATCAGATTGACAATATGGAAGGGTTGGCCGTGCATAAGGGGGCGGCCGGAGAGATCATCGTCACCATGATCTCTGATGACAATTTCAGTAGGGTGTTGCAACGGACGATGTTGCTGCAATTCGCACTGAAGCGAGCCGATGTTGCCAGCGCGCCGCGATTGCGATTGCGCTTCGGCAGTCCGAGCGCCGCTCAGTGATCGTCGACATTGAGGAGACGATGGCGGTAAACTGCGTCAAGCCGCGGCAGAAGCTGTCTTTGCACTCTTCGCTTTCTTTCGCAGCTCACGCTTCAGTCTGAGGCACCGCAAGGACAGTTCCTCGTCCCGGGCTTTGAGCAAATATGCATCGAGGCCGCCGCGATGCTCAACCGACTTCAGGGCGTGCGCGCTGATGCGCAAACGAACCTGCCGTCCCAGTGCATCGCTCATTAGAGTGACCTCGCACAAGTTGGGGCGGAACTTCCGCTTCGACTTATTCTCCGCGTGGCTTCTCCGCTGCCCAGAAAGGGGCAACTTACCGCTCAGCTCACAGCGCCTCGTCATTTTAGCTCCTTCACCGCCACGTTTGGCAGCGGCTTACTTAGGCAGGTCATATGTAAAGAACTGCCCTCATCGGCGCGGCCGATGGAGCTGTCTATGCCCGAGGCCCCAGGCGGCGTCAAGGCTCGGTGCCTCCAGGGGCGATAGCCGGTTGCTTGAATTGTTGGCAGGGTGCGTTCCTGGGAGGCTTCCTACAATGCAATCGTTGTCGCGGCTGATGGCATGACGCTTGCGGCGTCCGGGCCACAGATTTGTCGTAAATTCCCACTACCGCGGACCCTCAATGGCGCGCGCGGTGGGGACGCATAACAACATGAAATGCCTTGTACCGGCTGGGGTCGATCATGCTCGATCAAGAGTGTCGGCAACAATCCTTCTGCTTCTTGGCGTCGCGTTGGCCTTGCCAACCCCCCTCTTGGCGACTCCGAAAAGTCCAGCAAACAAGGCTTGGCCTGCGAGCGTAAAGGCCGTCTACCGGATCAACTTTGGCATATTCGGGGATATCGGATCTTATCGCTTCAAGTCACGGCTCAAGGACGGGAAATACAATCTCGATGGGGTGGTTAAAATCGAGACTACCGTCCTCGACTACTCTGCGGTGATGCGCAGCTCTGGTTCTTTCGTGTCGGCGGAGCTGAGCCCAGACAGCCACATGTTTCGCTTCAAGCAGGACCCGCTCATTGGAAAAAAGAAGCGGTCCAAGCTCCATATGGAATTCAACGATTCGGGCGTGAAGCACGTTAAGTTCGTGCCGAAAAAGAAGAAGTCTTCGAAGCGTAGTGTTCCTGTAACTGAGCAGCAGCTTGAAAATGTACTCGATCCTTTGAGCGCTATCATGGCGCTGTCGCTCGATCAAACAGGAGATCCTTGCTGGCGTACCCTTTCAGTCTTCGACGGCAAGCATCGCTTTGACCTCATCTTCACACCAAAACGGCAATCCTCGCGTAACGTCGTCTGCAGCGTCCGCTTCGTGCCCATTTCGGGCCATCGCAAGGGTGAGGGAAACTCCGTCATCACAGGAAACGCCGAAGTTGTGTTGCGTCGCGTGCCAAAAGCGAACATCGTCATTCCTTCGCGAGTGACGGTCCCGACTATCGCCGGCAATGCGGTGCTGGAATCGGAAAAAGTCATTATCACGATGCCCGACAGGAAGCGCATTGCATTCAGACGATAGGCGCATCTTGAGATTGGTGCGGGTAGCGAGGGGCAACTGGCGGGAATACGTTTGCGCACCATGCATTATTCCCCTTCAAGGGAGCAGTGAACATGTTGTGCCGGCCCTTGAGCGCGCTGCCCAAGAAACAAAACTCTTGATCTCTGCGCAAGCGTTTGCGATGGCAACGATAGTGTAAGTTGAAAAGGCCTATCTCGATGGGCAGCGACCTCGAAACCCGGATCCGTCATGTGACGGCCGTTTTGGGCCCTACCAACACCGGCAAGACGCATCTCGCCATCGAACGCATGATCGGCCACGAGAGTGGCATGATCGGCTTGCCGTTGCGTCTTCTCGCCCGCGAGGTCTACGACAAAATTTCAGCGCGAGTGGGAGCCGATAAGGTTGCGCTGGTGACGGGCGAAGAGAAGATCAAGCCTGAGCGCGCGCGATATTGGGTGTGCACGGTGGAAGCCATGCCGCGCGACGTTGACGTGGATTTTCTTGCCGTCGATGAAATTCAGCTCGCAAGCGATCCTGAGCGTGGCCACGTCTTTACTGACCGGTTGCTGCACGCACGTGGCCGATCCGAGACGCTGTTGCTGGGCGCTCAAACCATGCGCGAGCCTATCAGCGATCTCATCCCGGGCGCCAACTTCATCTCGCGGCCGCGGTTATCTAATCTGACCTATTCTGGACAGAAGAAGATCACGCGACTGCCGAAGCGTTCGGCAGTCATCGCCTTCTCAGCGGCGGAGGTTTACGCGATCGCCGAGCTGATCCGCCGGCAGCATGGCGGCACGGCCGTCGTGCTCGGTGCGCTGTCGCCAAGAACGCGCAACGCTCAAGTTGCCCTCTACCAATCGGGTGACGTGGGCTATCTCGTAGCGACCGACGCTATTGGCATGGGGATCAACCTCGACGTCGATCACGTCGCCTTCTCGGCGGCCCGCAAGTTTGATGGCCAGAAGTACCGTAGCCTGACGCCTTCTGAGTTTGGCCAGATTGCGGGCCGGGCCGGACGGCACATGAACGATGGAACCTTTGGCGTCACAGGCTTAGCTGAGCCATTTGATTCCGATACGATTGAGCGGCTTGAGACGCACAACTTCGAGCACGTTCGCGTGCTGCAGTGGCGCAATAGAACCCTTGATTTTTCGACGCTGGAAGGCCTCAGAGAATCGCTGCGCGCCATGCCATGTGAGCAGCGTATGACGCGTGCGCGCATGGTCGACGACGTAGCTGCTTTGGAAACTGTGAGTGCGAACAAGGAGATTGCAGGCATGGCGTGCGCTCCAGCGGGCGTGGCCAAGTTGTGGGACGTTTGCCAAATTCCGGACTACCGCAAAATCTCAAGTCAGAATCACGCGGAGCTGGTCGCAAGCCTCTACAAGTTTCTCATGAGCTCGGATGAATGCATTCCTGAGGATTGGTTCGCCAAGCAAGTCGACTTCGCCGATCGCACCGATGGCGACATCGATACATTGGCAAACCGGATTGCTCACATCAGGACGTGGACCTTTGTGTCGAACCGCGCCGATTGGCTCAAGGATCCTGGCCACTGGCAAGGTCGAGCGCGAGAGATTGAGGACAAGCTGTCGGATGCATTGCACGAACGTTTGACGCAGCGGTTTGTCGATTTACGCACCAGCGCGCTCATGAAGGGCATGCGTGACAAAGATGAGCTTCACGCCGAGATCGCGGAAGATGGGACGATCCGCGTAGAGAACCACTATGTCGGCAAGCTAAACGGGTTTCTGTTTTCTCTCGATGCCAGCGGGGAGGGGATCCATGGCAAGGCGACCCGCAATGCGGCCGCCCAGGTTCTAGGGCGCGAATTGGCAATGCGCACCCGCCGCGTGTCCGCTGCTAAGTCCGACGCCTTTCGCCTGACGCGGCGAGGCCGCGTCTTATGGAAGGATGAGGAGATCGCTTATATCGAGGTGACGGATGATCCGCTCAAACCCTCGCTAACGCTTCTTACCGATGAGCATCTATCCGCCCCCGACCGCGACAAGATTGAGGCACGCCTCCAGACTTGGTTGTCGCAATCCATTGCTGACAAGCTGAAGCCGCTGGTGGAAATCGGCAAGGCGGAAGACATCTCCGGTCTCGCCCGCGGCATAGGCTTCCGTCTTAGAGAGAATTTCGGCATTTTGAAACGCGAAACAGTTGCCGACGAGATCAAATCGCTCGATCAAACTGCGCGTGCCCAATTGCGGAAGTACGGCGTTCGCTTCGGTGCCTTCAACATTTATATCCCGTTGCTATTGAAGCCCGCAGCGGCTGAGCTAGCGCTGACCCTTTGGTCGCTCCAGAACGCTAGCGCTATGGATATGTCTTTGGAGGCCCTGCCTGAGCCGCCGCGCGCTGGTCTCACGTCGTTTACGCCCGACCAAGCAACGCCGGAGCCCTTCTATAGAGCGTGCGGCTATCATGTCTGCGGTTCGCGTGCGGTTCGCCTCGACATGCTGGAGCGCCTCGCCGATCTGATCCGGCCGCTTCTATCCTGGCGCGCAAATTCCGACGAGAAAGACTCCAAGCCGCCGAAGGGCGCAACGGGCGACGGCGGTTTCACGGTCACACCCGAAATGATGTCGGTTCTGGGTTGTTCGCCCGATGAGCTGGGCGGTGTTCTCAAAGCACTCGGCTTTTGGGTTGAGCGCAAGCCGGGCAAGGTGGTGGAGGCAGGTGCGGACTCTGCTCCCGCCACAGACGCGACACTCTCCGCTGATGGTGAAGCGCCGATCATGAATACGCCTGCTGCGGCTAAGACAGAACCGGCGAAAGCGGCATCGTCTGAGGGGCTGGACGATGCAGCGGCGGCCGAGGGTGCAGAGCCGCAATTGGAAGAGGTCTGGCGTCCGCGCCGTCACCAGCGCGGTGAGCGTCGCAAGGAAGGCGCCACCCGGGCTTGCAAGCGCCCCCAAAACAAAGCGGCACGAAGTCAGACCAACGATTCTGCTGAAGCTGCGGTTTCAGACGGCAAGGAACGGCAGAAATCGGCGGGCTCCAACGAGGATCGCCGCGAGGGATGGCGCAACAGCACGAAGAATCGCTCGGATCGCTCCCGCGATGGCCGCCACCGCCGACCCAAGGGAGGGGAGCGGCGTGTGCGTGATGAGCGTCGTGCGCCCGAGGTCATTTCGGCTGCACCGCCACGCAAAGCCGGATCGGATCCTGACTCGCCGTTTGCCGCGCTGGGCGAGTTGCGCGACGCGCTTGAGAAACGTGGCAAGGAGAGCAGCACTTGAGGCCCCGCGGCCCACAGGAAGCAGGCGCTGCTAAGGAAACTCAGCGTCTGGACAAGTGGCTTTGGTTTGCGCGGCTGGCAAAGACGCGGACGCTTGCTACAGAGTTTGTGCTTTCCGGCAAGGTGCGGGTCAATCGTGCGCGCGTTGACAAACCGAGCTATGCGGTTCGTGTGGATGATGTTCTAACGGTCGCTGTCGGTCGACTGGTGCGCGTGTTGAAAGTGCTCGAACTCGGCCTCAGGCGCGGGCCAGCACCTGCCGCTCGTGCGCTCTATGAGGAATTGACACCAGCGGCCGATCCGCTCAAACCTCAACGGCACAGGTCGCTCCATGATCTAATCGGGCGTGGAAATAACGTCAGCCCTGGCCGGCGGCCAGCAGGCATGGGGCGGCCGACCAAGAAAGAACGCCGTGATATCGAGCGACTGAACGCGAAAATTCGCTGATCCCAACGGGCCATTTCTGTTAACCAGCGTGCGTTGGGGGGAACCGGCTCTCGTTGGCGACCGGGGCCGGCCCCATATCACCCCATGCAAGAGGAACGATCCGGACCTATCCGATGACCTATATCGTTAATGAGAAGTGCATTAAATGCAAATACACCGATTGTGTGGAGGTCTGCCCGGTCGATTGCTTCTACGAGGGAGAGAATATGCTCGTTATCCATCCCGACGAGTGCATCGACTGCGGCGTTTGCGAGCCAGAATGTCCGGTGGACGCGATCAAACCGGATACCGAGCCAGGGTTGGATAAGTGGCTTGAGCTTAACCGGAAGCACTCAGAGACTTGGCCGAATATCACTTCCAAGAAAGAGGCCCCGTCCGATGCGGACGCCTATAAGGACGAGCAGGGAAAGTTCGAGAAACACTTTTCGTCGAATCCAGGGGAGGGGGACTAATTTCGTAGGATTTTGATCCGGTTAGCGGTTGCGGCAATTTGTGCCGATCCGCCCTGAAACGCCGGCCAATTAGGGGGGTTTGTTAAGTGGGCGCACATGCTGAGCAAGTGTCGCCCTTCATTTTAGACGAAGTTTGTGTTATGCTGGCATCACTCAACCCATAAAAGTAGGCACGTAGTCGGAACAGGAGAGAAACAAACAGTACACGCTCTCCCGTTGCACGAGCAATAATCGAGCTGCTTGCGGTTCGGTATTGGGCGATTTTGGCAGAAGCTCAAGTCACACAACAGGATCACGATTTGGCCGGCAACGGGCGCGTGTCCGTCAAACAGGCGCCCGGGACGACGGCGATTGCGCTGCCGCGCTGGGATAAGTGTGCGGATGTTCCGTGTGCTTAGTTCGCAGTACCAGACGAGAAAGTGAGACGACCCTAATGGCTCAAAAGAAAAAATTATCCGCTACCGGCCGGTCGGCCAAGTCCGCCTCCGGTAAGAAGGTCACCCGCAAGACTGTGGCGGCCAAGAAGCCGGGTCGTCAGGTAGCCAAGCCAGCCGCGCGCAAAACCGTCGCCAAGGCGGCTTCCGCTAAGAGCAAGAAGCCGACCGCAAGAAAGACATCAGTATCGGCGGCTACCGTCAAGGCACGTGCAAAATCGGCTCGCGGCAAGGCCGCTGCGGCCAGCCGCACCGTGAAGCGCGTCGCGACGAAGAAGGCCGCTGCCGCGAAGAAGGCTGCTCCGGCGGCTCGTGCGGTCGCTGCTGCAGTGAAGCCGGCTGCGCAGAAGATCACTGCGTCTGTAAAGGAAAAAACGGCGCCAGCGGCGAAAGCGGCTCCAACACCGAAGTCGATTGCGGAGAAGGTGGTCGTTGCACGTCAGTTGATGGCGGCGAAGAAAAACCCCGTCAACCAGCGGCACGGTTTCAAAATCAGCGATTTTGTCGTCTACCCCGCTCACGGCGTGGGCCGCATCGTCGGCATCGAGGAACAGGAGATTGCGGGAATTTCTCTTGAGCTCTTTGTCCTCAACTTTGAAAAGGAGAAGCTGACGCTACGTGTGCCCACTGGCAAGCTAGAGAGTGTCGGCATGCGCAAGCTGGCCGAGGAAGGCGTCGTCAAGAAGGCGATGGATACGCTAAAGGGCCGCGCCCGCGTAAAGCGCACGATGTGGAGCCGGCGCGCGCAGGAATATGTCGCCAAGATCAACTCCGGCTATCTCGTTTCGATTGCTGAAGTTGTGCGTGACCTCTATCGCTCCGATGCGCAGCCTGAGCAGTCATACTCAGAGCGTCAGCTTTACGAGGACGCGCTCGATCGTATGGCGCGTGAGATTGCCGTGGTCGAGAAGCTCGACGAGCGCGGTGCAGTGCAGCGCATCACGGAAGTGTTGTCAAAGAGCGCCCGTGGACGCCGGCTTGCTGCTGAGGCTGCCGAGGCCAACGGTGACGAGAGCCGGGCCGCATGATGCGTACCTTGTAAGGCAGCACTTTCAAAGATCGACAGCGCCCGGCGTTTTTTGCGCCGGGCGTTTTTGTTTCAGATCGAGAGTGATATCGCGCCGGTCGCTGCTTATCCTCGGCGCGCCAGGTTTTTCTGGTGGCCTGCGACGTTCCTTTTCGACCGCTGCAAATGACTACCCGCTACGCACATTTGGCGACAGAGCATCTGCATGAGGTGGTGAAAGGAACGTATGCATCCGGTGAAGACCGCAGGGAATGAGGGTCGCGATCAGGCGGCTATGGCCTGAGCCTCCTTCCAGTTCCAGGGCAGCAGGTCATCGAGTTGCTTTGCCGGGTGGTCGTTGATGCGGGCGAGGACGTCTGCGAT
>JAAERO010000330.1 GCA_024230315.1 Hyphomicrobium sp. | reverse complement strand
TGCGTCCAAGGCGTTGCAAGACGGCCTGAGGGCAACGCAAAGGCCGCCGCGAAGGCGGCAACCAGCATCGCAACCGCGCCTGACGCCGCGCCGCCGGCACCCACAAAGCCAAAAGCGCCATTGTTCGAGGTGCCCTTCAGTCGTTTGGCACTTTTTACGCATTAACACTTTCTTAGGGGTACATGGATACGATCTGTTCATCCAGTCTGCTGGATCCTGAGTGGCAACACGCCGCTCTTTATGACGCCTCCCTATTGACTCCTGAGCCGCCTCAAAGCGGCTCTTTTTTTCATCAACACCTGCATGCGCGATCGCCCCGTTTTTGGCTATGTTGTTAACTATGGCCTGGCAGGGTTAGACGATGATAATGATGTTCCCACAGTAAGCGTGTGTGTCAGAAAGCGTCATGAGAAACAGTTCGCGTGCCCACAGTGCCTTTAAGCCTGCAAATGTCACGGTCTCGTTCGGGGAGCGATTTCAGGCTTCTGAACAATTCGATGTCGTCTTCAAGGAGGGCATGGGGCTCGTCGAGCGCGCGGCTAACTACCTTGAAGGACCCGGACGGGCAGAGGCCAAGCGTCTCAGCACGGACGCCAACATCCTCTATTCCAGCGAAAGCATGCGCCTGACGACGCGGTTACTCGACCTCGCGTCTTGGCTACTCATTCGTCGCGCCTACAAGGAAGGCGAGTTGACGGAAGCCCAGGCTAAACGCAAGCGCGAGCGCGTGAAACTGCAAAGCCCCAGCCGCGCGTCACACGTCGCGGGATACGCCTGCCTTCCAGACGGCCTGCGCGACCTGATTGACGAAAGCTACGCGCTGCACGACCGCATCGTGCGCCTCGATAGCGCGATGAACGTCAAGGTCGACCAGGTGGATTCCCAGCCGCCGTTTGCAAATCCCGTTGGCATGCAGATGGAGCGATTGCGCCGCGCTTTCGAAGGCTGAGCCTGGGCGAGGGCCTGACCGGCCCCCACGGAGTAGTCCAGGCGGCATGTTAGTTCATGGCGGCTTCATCGGCTAGATGCTGCGTTGGCGCCGGAGCAAGCCGAGGCTGCGAAGGTGGCCACGCAGCAAGTGCTGGAATGAAGACCTCGGG
>JAAERO010000329.1 GCA_024230315.1 Hyphomicrobium sp. | reverse complement strand
GTCGCCGTCTCCGGCAAACTCTTTGGCCAAATCCTCAAAGCGATCGCCCGGCTTCGATGTCAACCCGTGCCCACATAGCCGCGCGCACCGCAACAACGCTCAAACACCACAACCGAAGTACGTCTTGCGACATGCAAACATGCAACGAAACGATCAAAGAGCCACCGCCATTGGCCAGATCTCCACCAACAAGCGAAGCTCGGCTCAACGTGACGTGTTGGCCGAGGAAATTGGGCGCACTGAACGAAAATGACGGACTACTTGGGGAATGTCAGTTAAGGGTTATGGCCGTCAGAAGGGCCACACGGAAATCTACCGCGGCGCAGAGTACGCCGTGAACTTTCTGCCCAAGATCAAGATTGAGATCGTTGTTCCGTCCGCCCAAGTCGACAAGGCTCTTGAGGCGATCCAACACGCTGCCAAGACGGGCCAGATCGGCGACGGAAAGATCTTCGTTTCTCCCATCGAGCACACGGTCCGTATTCGCACAGGTGAATCCGACGACAACGCGCTCTGAATGGGCTTGGCACCCGACCAAGTCACGTCCAACTCGACATCACGGAACGGGAGTTCTCAATTATGAAATTCAACCATTTAAAGCGCCTAGCGGCCACGGCCAGCGCTGCGACGGCTGTTTCTATTTTGACTGCGTTGCCCACGTTTGCTCAGGAAGCGGCAGCCGAAGCACCAAAGCTCGACACAGGTGACACGGCGTGGATGCTCACCTCCACCGCGCTTGTGCTGATGATGACCGTCCCGGGTCTTGCCTGTTTCTATGCCGGCATGGTGCGCAAGAAAAACGTGCTCTCGGTGATGATGAAAGTCTTCGCACCTGCTGCCTCATGACCATCATGTGGATGGTTGTCGGCTACTCTTTGGCCTTCACTGATGGCGGTGGCTGGAACACTTACGTCGGCGGCTTCGACAAATTGTTTCTCGCCGGCATCGGTAAGGAAAGCATGACGGGAACCATTCCTGAATCGCTCTTTATGACCTTTCAGATGACGTTCGCCATCATCACACCGGCGCTTATCGTCGGCTCTGTCGTCGACCGCATGAAGTTTTCCACTCTATTGGTCTTTATGGCGGTGTGGGTCGTTGTCGTTTATGCCCCGGTTACTCACTGGGTATGGGGCGGCGGCTTCCTCGCCGATGACGGCGTACTCGATTTTGCCGGCGGCACTGTGGTGCACATCAATGCCGGCATCGCCGGTCTCGTGGCGGCTATCGTGATTGGCAGGCGCAAGGGATACGGTCAGGAAAACATGGCCCCCTCCAATTTGACGCTTACGATTATTGGCGCCGCGCTTCTATGGGTAGGCTGGTTCGGATTCAACGCCGGTTCGGCGGTCGCTGCAAACGAATCGGCAGGCATGGCCATGGCCGTCACGCAGATTGCGACGGCAGCTGCGGCACTGACCTGGATGTTCTCGGAGTGGCTGGTGCACGGAAAGCCGAGCGTACTCGGTATCGCGTCCGGCGCCATCGCTGGCCTCGTCGCGATCACGCCGGCATCAGGCTACGTCGATCCCAAGGGTGCGCTCATCATTGGTTTGGCGGCCGGCGTCGGTTGCTACATTTTCTCGACGGGTATCAAGAGAGCGTTGGGCTACGACGACAGCCTTGACGTTTTCGGCGTGCACGGAGTTGGCGGCATCATCGGCGCCCTTCTGACGGGTGTCTTTGCCGTAGAAGCAATTGGCGGCACCGCGGGTCTGCTCGAGGGCAACTTTGCCCAGGTGCCGATCCAGGTCTGGGGCATCATGGCAACAGTCGTCTGGAGCGGCCTCGCAACCTTCGTCATCCTGATGGTGCTCAAGGTAGTCATGGGCCTTCGGGTCAGCGAGGCTCAGGAGCAGCAAGGTCTCGATCTGGCTCTGCACGACGAGTCGTTGCACTGAGACCAAATGCGCTGCGGGCCGGTTTTTTCCCCGGTCCGCGGCGCTACTCTTGCTAATGACCGAGCGTGCGCCTATGACCGGCCCCCACGGAGTAGTCCAGGCGGCATGTTAGTTCATGGCGGCTTCATCGGCTAGATGCTGCGTTGGCGCCGGAGCAAGCCGAGGCTGCGAAGGTGGCCACGCAGCAAGTGCTGGAATGAAGACCTCGGG
>JAAERO010000328.1 GCA_024230315.1 Hyphomicrobium sp. | reverse complement strand
GCTTCACCCGTTGGGTGCACCATTATGACCCCGCATCTATTCGCCTAAGATGCTGATGATAATATCTGAATCGGTAAGTTGGGCCTCTCTCTAACCGACTTATCTGGGCAATGCGGGCTCAATCATGTTTCTCCAGAGAAGAGCGAACTGCCCCGTCTCGACAATAAGCACGCGATCACCCGGTGACAGCGTGTTGACGAGACCGGCCTCCCAAGCCCCCGTGCCTGAGGATGGGAACAAGATGACTGGATTCTTCGTCTTGAACAGCGTCTTCACGTTTGTAAGAACACGCTTAACAAGTTCCTGGAACTCGGGTCCGCGGTGATCGATGATCTGCCGCGACATGGCATTGAGGATCCGCTCCGGAATCGGCGTGGGACCAGGGATCTGTAAATAGTGGCGGCCGGCGTGGTGGCTCTCGTTGGTCATCGGGCTTTCCTCGAGCAATCCATGATACGCGTTTTGCAAGCTTACTCGTTGGGTGCCTCTTCCCGGGCTCAACCGCACGTCGAGGCAGCCCCGTGGGGGCATTCTTATGTCGGTAGGATGCGCAGCTATAGGTAGTAAAGCAAAGCGCCGTCAAGCCTGTCCTAATGGATAAGATCGATCCTAAGGACGGCGTCTCCCAAAGAGGGTTAAAGTTATCGTCGTCCTGGCTCCGGCACCCGTGTTGGAACGCGGGCACCGTCAGCAACCAAGGAGGCCACATGAGTAGCGACGATGAGAAGGCCGTCAGAGCCGCAGTCGATGGGTTCTACGAGGCCTTGAACGCAATGTTCAAGGATGAACCGAACCCGCTCAAAAATGTCTATTCGCATGCCGACGATGTGACTTACTTGCCGGCTGAAGGCGGAAAACAGGTTGGTTGGGACGCAGTCTTCGCCGACTGGAAGCTGCAAACTGACAAGAGCCTGGGCGGAAAAGTCGAAATCTCGGACGTCCACATCGTCATCGGTCAGGATCTCGCCATTGCCAACAACATCACGCATGGACACGTAAAGGGCCCGGACGGCGCGGCCGTGAATATTTCCATCCGCGAGTCCTCTGCGTTTCGCAAGGAAAATGGCAGTTGGAAGATGATCGCACACCACGCTGATGACTTTAGGGCACCTCGAAAAATAACCCATACTCCGATTTATGCGAGTCTGATGCCTGACAGATTGATTCGGGCGGGGCACGATGGCGCAGATTGGGTTTTTCGATTCCGACAGGCGGCTTGAGCTTCTGTCGAAGAAAGGTG
>JAAERO010000327.1 GCA_024230315.1 Hyphomicrobium sp. | reverse complement strand
CTCAACGGCGTTGATCCCCAAGCTTGGCTCACCGACACGCTGGCCCGCATCGCCGATCACAAAATCAATCGTATCGACGAATTGCTTCCCTGGCGATATGCTGAAAATAGCTGAGTAACGACGGTGGCCGGACGCTTACCAAGGCGCTCCAAGGTCGGCAAGATGTAACCGAAGAGCGCCGTGTACTCGATGGTGAATTGGCGCGTCAGCCAGCTCGCATTCGAATTGTATATGTTGAGCTGGGCTTGCAAGCAGCCGAGCCGCTTTGACGTGGCACGAAACACGACTATCGCGCGACGAAGTTGTGCAAGGTCGGGCCAGTCTTCCGCGTCGTAGACGACGATGCACGCACCCGTAGCGAACTGCAGCGCGTACTGGCACGCGCGCGGCTTCGTGCGCGGCTTGCCGTCAGACACAATGAGAACACGCATGTGCTGGCGAAGGTCGGCAGCCCGCAAGGCAACCTGCGTCTCATGGTCGATGCTCTCGACGATGAGAAACACTTGTAGTTCGCGTTCTGGATAATCGATAGCACGCAATGCGCAAATGAGATTAGGCACGATCGCCGCCTCGCCGAAGAGGGGCACCAGCACCGTGTAGATGGGAAGGTTTTCGTCCTTTAGACGAGCCGTGTGCGTTGCGTGTTCCGAAACGGGCAGACTAAAAATGCCACAAGGCAACGGCCCGCAACGCCACCACGAATAAGAACGGGACTGCCAACAGGACGAGCAGGGCAACAAAGGTCGTTTCCGCCGGCAACAGTGTGCCAGCGCAGAAGATGATCGCAAGGCTGGCGAGGACACCATTCTGCCACCCCCACAGACCGCTCGAAGCTGAGAACTCAGGCGAGCGCAGGGCAAGCCCGTGCACAGCCTCTTCCAATCGCAGCGCATCGCACGCGTGCGCTGCCGGTGTGCCTGCACCCTGGGAACCAATCGCATGTGCCTGAGCCGCCGCTGCCTCGGCGACCGAGAAGTCATAGGCTTTTGCTGCTGAATGGGCACGCGCCACGTGACGACCGACCTCACCCCAGGGCCGAAAACAATGATCTTGCCATAGTGTTTAGGGCACCTCGAACAATGGCGCTTTTGGCTTTGTGGGTGCCGGCGGCGCGGCGTCAGGCGCGGTTGCGATGCTGGTCTGCCGCCTTCGCGGCGGCCTTTGCGTTGCCCTCAAGCCGTCTTGCAACGCCTTGGACGCAATTG
>JAAERO010000326.1 GCA_024230315.1 Hyphomicrobium sp. | reverse complement strand
GCGTCCAAGGCGTTGCAAGACGGCCTGAGGGCAACGCAAAGGCCGCCGCGAAGGCGGCAGACCAGCATCGCAACCGCGCCTGACGCCGCGCCGCCGGCACCCACAAAGCCAAAAGCGCCATTGTTCGAGGTGCCCTTAAGTGATTGAGATTACTAGGTTGGGCTGGACCTGCCGGGCCCACCACCTTCGTACATTTTCCCTGCTTGCGCCCATTATATCGCGTGCAGGCTAACGCGTGCAGACGCGGAGCAGCGAACGCGCCACACGAAGCCTCCCGGACGCACCCGATCGTCTCGGAGGTCATGCAGAACCGGCACCGGAACTGGAGAGGCGGTGGGCACGGTCTCAGGCTCAATCGGGACGCAGTCGACCTAGAACCTGATCGTTTCACTTGGAAGCACTTGAGGCGTTCCAAGTGAACCGTGAATCAGTCTCTACACTTTTGATTTAGAGGTAAGCGTCCGGCCACCGTCGTTACTCAGCTATTTTCAGCATATCGCCAGGGAAGCAATTCGTCGATACGATTGATTTTGTGATCGGCGATGCGGGCCAGCGTGTCGGTGAGCCAAGCTTGGGGATCAACGCCGTTGAG
>JAAERO010000325.1 GCA_024230315.1 Hyphomicrobium sp. | reverse complement strand
CTCAACGGCGTTGATCCCCAAGCTTGGCTCACCGACACGCTGGCCCGCATCGCCGATCACAAAATCAATCGTATCGACGAATTGCTTCCCTGGCGATATGCTGAAAATAGCTGAGTAACGACGGTGGCCGGACGCTTACCTGATTACCGCAGTTCCTGCTTCGAGGAACGGAAATTGGCGCACTCCATCATCGATGCAGTGTCATCCGGGGAATGTCGGTTCAATCCAGAGGAGCTGCTGCACGGAATGCTAAAACCATCGGGGCCGGTGGCGACTGGAATTGGGCATATGGGTTCAATACTCGTTTGCCGTTGAAGGCTTGATTGCCTTCATAGTTTTGCTATCTCCACCATCGCCCCAGCCGGAGAACAGTCCCTCCTCGACAGGCTTCGGTCGCGAGCGTGGTGTGTAGTCTCCCTTGAGATGCCGATTGAGATCGGCCTTGACGATCGTTGTCTTTGCGTTGGTGCAATAATCGGCCTGCTCGGCGACGGCCTTGGCAACGCCATTGAAGGAGACGTCGTAGATCTTCTCGACTTTGGTGAGATTTTCCGTGCCACCGGGTTGCTTGCTCTCATACATGAGGTACGTGGCCTTGAGCTTGGCCGGATCGAAATTGAACCCACACTTCACACCGCGTGCGGAAACGGTGCCGACCTGGAAGGCACGCGCCGTTGGATCGTTGACCGGACGGGCAGCCTTCGGCCTCTCGTTCGTGCCGAACAAAGACGCGGTCGAAAGGCCGGATGCGCCCGAGCAACCCGCAAGGGCCGCCGCGCCTAGCGCGAGCACCAAGGTTGCGGCCTTCATATGTTGATTTCTCCAGTTAAGCTTCCAGAGGCGAAACTCATCACAGTCGGCGCCCCCGTCAATTGAGCGCGCCGGTGGAATCGCCACCACTCTCACCGGGAAGGGTTTCCCGCCAAAAGGCAACGAAATCAAGGCAAGAGTGGGCTTATCTGCAACCTTTTACTGCGCGCGATGCCGTCGCCTCAGCGCATCAGTTCGCGCATGGCGGCATCGAGGCCTTCCAGGTTAAGAGGAAACATGCGCCCGGCCATCAAGTCGCGAACCATGCCGATCGAGGGGGTCCAATTCCAATGCTCCTCAGGAATGGGATTAAGCCAGACACAGTGCTGGTAGGTCTCGGTGACGCGCTGCAGCCAAATGACGCCGGCCTCCTCGTTCGTATGCTCCACCGCGCCGCCGACGTGGGTGATCTCGTAAGGGCTCATGGAGGCGTCCCCAATGAAGATCACCTTGTAGTCGGCAAGGTAGGTGTGGAGCACGTCCCAAGTAGGCGTGTGCTCGGTCAGCCGGCGCGTATTATCGCGCCACAAATTCTCATAGAGGCAGTTGTGGAAGTAGTAGTACTCCAAGTGCTTGAATTCGGAACGAGCGGCAGAGAATAGCTCCTCGGCACATTTGATGTGCCAGTCCATCGAGCCGCCAACATCGAAGAACATGAGTACCTTAATCGCGTTGTGGCGCTCGGGGACCATGTGGATGTCGAGGTAGCCCTTCTCCGCGGTGCCTCGAATAGTGCCGGCGAGGTCAAGCTCCTCTGCTGAGCCCTGACGCGCAAATGAGCGCAAGCGGCGCAAGGCAACCTTGATGTTGCGCGTGCCAATCTCGACTGTTTCGTCAAGGTCCTTGAACTCGCGCTTGTCCCAGACCTTGATTGCGCGTCGGTGCCGGCTTTCTTTCTGGCCGATACGCACGCCTGCCGGGTTATAGCCATAGGCTCCGTAGGGCGAGGTGCCGCCGGTGCCGATCCATTTGCCGCCGCCAGCGTGCCGCTCTTTCTGTTCGGCGAGGCGTTTGGCAAGCTCCTCCATGATCTTTTCCCAGCCGCCAAGCTCGGCAATTCTTCGCTTATCGTTTTCGGAGAGATGAAGCTCGGAGACCATGCGCAACCAGTCTTCTGGGATCTCGGTCTCGAGTGACTCCGGCAGCGCACTGAGACCTTTGAACACGTGGCCGAACACGCGATCGAAGCGATCCAGGTGGCGCTCGTCCTTGATGAGGCACGCGCGCGATAGATAGTATAAGCCCTCGACGCTGCGGCCCGGGATGCCAGCGCTAAGTCCTTCGAGCAGCGTGAGGTACTCTTTGAGAGTGACGGGGAGCCCGGCGCTCTTAAGATCTTGAAAAAAGGTTGCAAACATAAGTTCAGCAGGTGTGCGGTGGGGATAGCGTTTCAAAGCAATAACGTAACCGCTCACAAGAAGAAACCGCCCTGGTTACCCAGGGCGGTTTCCGTTCTTGAGAGAGATAGTGGTTCGATGTTGATCAGAAGTTGATCAGCGCACCGAACTTCACGTACTGGAAGTCTTGGTAGCTGGTGCCCCGGCCAGGAATTGGACTACCCGTCGGTAACTTACCCCGGCAAACGCCACCAATAAAGGCGTCCAAGCAGCCATTGTCGCTGTACTCCATGTGGCGATAGGAGAGCCACATGGACATGGCGGCGGCGTCGATCTCCTGCACAAGACCTACGCCCCACATCTTGAATTCGCTGCTTGTGGCGTCATTGTCTCCGCCAGTACAAGCAGCACAAGTCCGGCTTACCAAGGCACCGCTGGAGTCGGCTTGCTCATATTCGCCATAGAGCACCGTATGGCCCAGTGGATGCCATCTCCGGCGGAGACCGCCCTTGATGTAGTAGACATCTGCGTCGCCCGTCAGGCCTTCATACTCGTTATGTCCGTACGCACCGTAGAGCCACAGACCGGAATGCACGTGCTGCGCGTAGGCACCGATCTGGAAGTACTCGACATTAGCGGGAGCAATGGCCGTAGCTAAGTTCGGACCCTGAAGCTCGTTGTACGCAGCAGCAACCGAGAACTTGAAGCCGTGGTGCTCACCCGCGTAACGCGCGGCGACATCCCACATATCGTCTTCGCCCCAAGAGGCCGACACCGAGAAGCCACCAAACGTCGGCGAGTCGTACCGAATGACATGCTGCGTCAAGCCGTTACAGTCACCGATGGCGCCGCCGCCGACGCACCCACCGGTACTGCCCCACGTCGGTCCGAATGTGCCCGCGCCAGAGCCAATGCCGGTGCCGTTCGTGCGAATAAAGAAGGAGCTGTATTCGAACGCCACCCAGTTCGCAGGAACCAACGAGCCGGATCCGTCGGGCAGGATCGCGGTGTTATCGGACGCCTGCGACTGCAGACCGACGCCGACCTTACCCAGGTGATCGCTCTTGACGAACCAATACGACTGCAGAAGCTGGACGTAGTATCCAGGTAGGCTCGTTCCTGCCGTTGCCGCCGGTCCGATCGGGGCAAACTGACTGACTGTCAAGGCGTCGCTCGAAATGACCTCGACGTGGATCACGTACCCAGCGGAGTAACCTGGCATAATCTGCGCCTGGCCCGTCATCTTGAAGTGAGAGGCGAGCGTGGTGCCAAGGCCTACGACGTAGACGTTGCTCTGGACACCGTCGTCCCACCACATAACCTGCTCACCGACCCAACCAGAGATGGTCAGTGACACCTTGCGGTTGCCCTTGCGGGCCGTTGTTGCTTCTAGTTCAGCGATGCGCTCTTCCAAGTCTGCGCAGCAGTTCAGTTCGTCAAAGGTTGACCTCTATCGTTTGTTTGCTCGGTTGTCCCTTCAACCTACAAATCGTGCTGTGACTTACATTGAAACTTCGGGCAAGCGCGGTGGTGGTTTCTCCATTCTCACGTCGTCTCAACGCCTCCTGTCGCTGGTGAGCCGTAAGTTTGGGCTTCCTGCCAAATCGCACACCATCTCGCATTGCCCTCGCTCGTCCCTCACTTGTCCGCGCTCTTATTAGGCTACGTTCAAACTCTGCGAGACCAGCGAGAACGGTCACCATGAGTTGGCCATGAGCTGTTGAGGTGTCAGCCCAAACGTCGTGAATGGAGCGGAATGTGACCCGTTTGGCTGCTACTTCGTGCAAGATGTTGAGGAGGTCTCTGGAGGAGCGAGCAAGGCGATCCAAGCGAGAGACGATCAAAATGTCGCCCTCATCAAGTTTGGCCATCACCTTCGCTAGCTCTTGACGATCTGAGCGAGTGCCACTGATCTTTTCTTGAAAGACCCTTTCACACCCAGCCTGCTTCAACTCATCAAGCTGAGCATCAAGGCTTTGACCATCAGTACTTACTCTTGCATATCCGACGATCATCAGCGACCTCATTTTGCACGTAAGTTTCGCACAACCTAAGCACTTGAAATCTTAGCATCCAGATTCATGTGCGAAACTTAGGATTTGCGCACAATACATGCCGGTGTCGCGGATAGCCATCTCCGCTGTTTGTCCCTTGCTCTGCGGAGCCTGCCTTGATCAATCGAAATGTCCATAGTTCTTCAAGGATTTCAGGACTCCGCGTATTTTCCCCTTCATCTTTGTTTCCGCACCGGCACAAACGAGAAGCCTGGACTTGATCTCATACTCAGGTAATCCGTCAATGGCCAAACAAACACCAAAACGAAAAAAGAGCTTGTGGCGGTCTGAGGTCATGGTCGCGAGTTCAGCCTCGATGACCGCAGCTTTTTCCAGGAACTGTTTCTTGATAGCTGGTTCGGATGGTGTGTTGGTAGGTGGCAACTCTGAGAACTTCACTTCGCTCGGACATGCAGATGGATCAATCGCGCACCGTTCCAAATCACGTGTCTTCGTCCCGTACTCCCTGAAAAATGCGAACTCTTCATGGGCTCTGTTAGTCGATGGAACCCAGAATGATTGATTTCCACTCCCACAATTCGTGTCGAGTTCGGCGGATTGTTCTGTATGTCCGCACGCCTCCAGTCGCCTAATAACGTAACGATAAGCTGCTTTGTGCTCTTCTATTGATTGGGCGGGCTGCTGATAGAAGAGGATCACGCGAAATTTGTTAGGGTGGTCTTCTGAGCGGCTGAACGAGCTATGGACTATGAAGCTATGTTTTTCACCTCGCTTTGCCTTATGGGCACCTCGAACAATGGCGCCTTTGGCTTTGTGGGTGCCGGCGGCGCGGCGTCAGGCGCGGTTGCGATGCTGGTCTGCCGCCTTCGCGGCGGCCTTTGCGTTGCCCTCAGGCCGTCTTGCAACGCCTTGGACGCAATTGG
>JAAERO010000324.1 GCA_024230315.1 Hyphomicrobium sp. | reverse complement strand
TACGTCTCCACGGTATACATCCCCGCTAACCCCTCCCGATTCGGAAAAGATCAGCCTAGCCAGTGGCCGGCTTTTAAACCGCCACGCAGCTGCAATAAGCCGCCGCTCCACTGGCCCAGTATTGCCGCCGCCGTCTACATACGGCTACAGACGACCGATCTTAAGAGCCCTTACGTTTTGGATTTCTGTAATGCGCACGACGACACGGCGCGTGCCGATTTCCTCGGCCGCTATGGCTGGCTGGAGCCGGACGCCGACGACTGCGCACGCCGCGACTTTGTGAAGGCGCAAGCCAAGATGCGCAAGATCCTCGAGCTGGCCAGCCCGGGCGATACCGGCGCCATGGCGCAAGCCATCAACTCTCTGCACGACCCGGCCGACTGGTTCCAGGCGATCCCCTATGGCGACAGCATATTGTTCAAGCACACGAGCCTGGCGGCGCTGATGCACGGTGAAGTGCGGATGGTGATCGAGCGCGGCGTTCGGCTCGCTGTGTGCGAACGTGAAGGCTGTGAGAATGCCGTAAGCGTCCGGCCACCGTCGTTACTCAGCTATTTTCAGCATATCGCCAGGGAAGCAATTCGTCGATACGATTGATTTTGTGATCGGCGATGCGGGCCAGCGTGTCGGTGAGCCAAGCTTGGGGATCAACGCCGTTGAG
>JAAERO010000323.1 GCA_024230315.1 Hyphomicrobium sp. | reverse complement strand
GCTTCTTGAACGCCACACTCCATCGACGACGTGGGGTCCTTGATCTTGATGCCATGAGGTAAGTGTCCGCTTAAATCCAAGTGGACACTATGATTGCGTTCGCAGGGCTATGTAAGGCGCGGTTGGCCGGACGCTTACGACCTTCCTAGCCCACTGAGCAATTCATTTGATGCAAGGCCGGGACTGCGCGCATGCGCACGCCATCCAGCAGCAATTTTCATTGACGCAATCTCGGATCGGCCGATGCCTTACCAGCCCGTGTAGTACGGTGCTCGTGGTGGCGGCGCATAGATCACATCGACATCGTCATAGATCAAATCGACATCGTCGTAGACCATGGGCGGCGCGACGTATTCCCTGACGACCGGTGCCGGATAGTAGACGACGGGCGGCGGGTAATAGACGACGGGCGGCGGAGTGTACCGCGGTGCGTAGTAGCCGTAGTGCCGGTATCGCCGAAACTTCACCAGGGCCACATCTCGCGCACCGATCAACGATTTCGCGCCGGATGCAAACGAGCCGATGGGGGCCGCAGCAACCGGTGCTGAGCTCAATGCAAGTGCAGTTGGGGCAGCAAGGACGCAGATCAACTGAAGCAACATTTTACGCATGTTGACCTCCATGTTCGTGCGAACGATCAGTCTACCGCACAAGCCCATTGGAGCGCCACGAGAAATCACGGTCGCATTCGTTCAAGTGCCGCATCCGGCGCGCTTGCGGTGCATCAAAACTGGAGGGCGCGTTACCACCTGGGACCCACGTAAGGGGGCCGGTAGCGCGCATCAACGCAGCGCACGCCATTCCAATACCGATACTCGCCACAGCTTGAGGGTCGAATAATCACCCATCCATAAACGGGGGGAGCGAACTGACCCCGCACGATCGGCGGGCCACGATAGATCTCGACTCGCCGCGAAGGGATCGCAACGTCCGGCACATAGAGTTCGTCGTAATAGCCGTCATCGGCCGCGGACGCGCTACCGATACCGCCGAGAATTCCGACTGCTGCGACGACTGCAGTGACTACGCGCAACATATGAGCCTCCAATTGCTCGATTGTGCGCCCGCCCGTCCAGCCCGACATTCCGGCAAACCATTCCTGAATGTCGGCTGAACAATGTCGCTGAGTGGCAACGTTAGTTCAACAGTGATTGCCGCACCAAGGTAAGCGTCCGGCCACCGTCGTTACTCAGCTATTTTCAGCATATCGCCAGGGAAGCAATTCGTCGATACGATTGATTTTATGATCGGCGATGCGGGCCAGCGTGTCGGTGAGCCAAGCTTGGGGATCAACGCCGTTGAG
>JAAERO010000322.1 GCA_024230315.1 Hyphomicrobium sp. | reverse complement strand
TGTTAGGCTTGTCTGGTGGCCGCACCGGGCGCATTCGTAAAGCGTGTCGCCGCGCTCTGACCAGACGTCATCGCTGTCGCAGTCATGGCAGCGTGGCCGTCCGTTCCAGCGGCACACGGCAAGGTACGCGCGACACGCCTTCTCCGTTCCGAACCGTTCCTCAAACTCAATCAACGTCTTGGGGAAACCGCGCCATAGCGCCTCGTGATGCGTCTCTGCCATTTGGATATCTCATTGATATTCATAGAGCATTCTTATGTGGCAGGACTAAAGCGGAGAGGTATGGAATGTTGGTCTGTCGTTCACAAGGGCAATACTGCCTGCGACGATGACCAACGGCACGTCCACACTGCAATATTCGATAGAGTCGACCGGCGGTGCGACACTTCTACAGACAACAGGCTTCGTGTTCTTTGCCAGCCCCCCGGCGGCAAATCGGATCAACGTCACCATAGGTGACCGGCCCCCACGGAGTAGTCCAGGCGGCATGTTAGTTCATGGCGGCTTCATCGGCTAGATGCTGCGTTGGCGCCGGAGCAAGCCGAGGCTGCGAAGGTGGCCACGCAGCAAGTGCTGGAATGAAGACCTCGGGTG
>JAAERO010000321.1 GCA_024230315.1 Hyphomicrobium sp. | reverse complement strand
TTCGAGGTGCCCTGTATTCGCTTTCACCCGCAAGGTGTGACAAGACTGCCCCCAAATCATAGCCCCAAACGACTGAATCGTAACGGAATTACGCCAGTAGCGCAGCAGAAATCCGGCGTCTACTTGGGGAATGCGGGCTTAGTTAGATTGAAACGTTGGATGCAATATGCGTTCGGCACAAACATGTAAATCTGTACCAGAGCGTTTGCTGGATAATTCATACTTCCATCCCGTTAAGTCAAAAATGCGCATTAGAACTTTCATTATCCCGCCATTGACTGCCATGCAGCCGCAATCATGGCCATGAAATTGACAAGCCTGGCAGACCACTTTAATGCGCGTCAAGTCTTAAAGCCTCGGCGGTAAGCCTCCCATGGATAAAGCTAGAATCGCGAGCGCCGCCGCCGCCGCCTCTGCTTTGTTGGCTGGGGCGTCAGTGGTAGCCACTCGCTTCGTCATCGGCGAGACAGATCCGATTACTCTTGCATTCTGCCGATTTTCTATTGCTTCTTCCTGTTTCCTCCCGTTTGTCATTGTGGCGTATCGCGGAAAAGCCGTCAGCGCGCGTGATCTCGCGGCCATCGCCGCTCTGGGCATAATATTTTTTGGACTCTTTCCATGGACCTTTAGTGCTTCGCTCAACAATACGACTGCCGCGCGTGGTGCGGTAGGCCTATCAACGATGCCGATAGCGACTTTGTTACTGAGCGTCATCTTTGGCCGAGAAAGTCTCTCGCTACGCAGCGCGATCAGCGTGTTTCTGGCGTTTGTGGGGGTTTCAGTCGCTTTTGGCGATGCCCTTCTATCCGACAGTGGTAGCAGAGACTATCTTTTTGGCGATGCACTGATGCTCGTAACGGCACTCATCGGCGCAATCTATACCGTCTTCGCGGGCCCGTATTTGCGGCGCTACGGTCCCCTCTTTGTAACTGGGCTTGCCGTTATTTTGGGGGCGCTTGCCTTAGCGACTCTCAACCTAATGATCGGCAATTTGAAGGAGTTTCCGCAATTCTCAACTAATGGATGGGCCGCGGTATTATTTCTGGGCACTGGGGGCGGTGCAATTCAGTTTATGCTCTACACGTGGCCGCTTCGTTGGATTTCTCCCACCCGCGTCGCTCTTTTCCTCACGCTCGCCCCGATCTCAGCGATGCTCCTCGCGAGCGTGATCTTGGGAGAGCAGCTCACTGTATGGCTCGTCGTCGGCCTCACCTTGGTCCTTGCTGCAATTTTCGTCGCCAATGCGCGACATTTTGTTCGTCGACCAGCGTTGCAGCAGGAATGACGATCACGGATACCCTCGGCCAATTCGATCAAGTCGAAGTGTAGGTATAACTGGGGCACCCGACCCGAATATCCGCTTTCGGTGGTAAAGCGGACATCGCTAGCGCCGTCTCACATGTCCGATTGTGACCCAGGCTGTGTGAAAACTCCATGGATGTTATGATTCCCGCTGTGACCTTGGAGGGGATTCGATGGCGCGCTTTATGGTGGGCGAGGTGACCGGCCCCCACGGAGTAGTCCAGGCGGCATGTTAGTTCATGGCGGCTTCATCGGCTAGATGCTGCGTTGGCGCCGGAGCAAGCCGAGGCTGCGAAGGTGGCCACGCAGCAAGTGCTGGAATGAAGACCTCGGGTG
>JAAERO010000320.1 GCA_024230315.1 Hyphomicrobium sp. | reverse complement strand
GTCCTTGATCGTGCGTTCCGCGGCACCCTGATAGCTTTCTGATTTCTGTCTCATCGTTCACTCCTGATTGGTGACGATGAGCCAAAAACACTCCCTTATGCAAAGGCCTCAATTAGTCCCATGGGCGCTGATGTCAGACACTGAAAACTCATCACCTAAATCTATGCGTAACTGGTATTGTCATCGATTGCTCATGGTTCATCTCCCTTGCGATCACGCCGCTTCTGACCCAGAGCGGACATTTCACCTCCTGCCCTGTTCATGGCGCTCGTGACACACGGACCGAACCTGACATTGGCCGTAATCCCGATCACTCCAAAGGTTGAGGCCAAAAGAGAAGCACCAGAACGATCACCCAAACAATACCCCAACCAGCCCAAGTGATGTTGGGGTGAGCCGCCTGCCACTCCAGGATTCGCTTATGAAAGGTCACTAGAAATATCCCAGTCTATTCCTGAGTCAGCGACAGACCGAGCCGCGACCCACCGATGTGAAACATATTGGATGAGAGGATGCTTGCAATTGGCACAGATCAACGCCCCGAACCCCGATCCCATTATCGAGCTCACGGAGACTGAAATGTCCGCTTTACCCCCAAGAGCGGACATTTTCAGAGGCGGCTTAGATGTCCGCTAAGTGCCAAAAGCGGACATTGTCCCCGCTAGATACCGGTCGGTTGTTGCTTTGGCGACACTCTCGATCTCACGACTTTGGTTATGCTTCCAGCGAAGACCGGTCCGCCATTGGTGGCGGAACTGCCGTCAAAGCTGGATGGGACCTATGTTGAAGAAATCACTCGCAATCTTAGCTTTGGTTCTGGCCACCGCTCTTGGCCCGCTCACGAATCGGGCGACCGCTGCGGAAGGCGCGGCGGGCTTCTACCTGCTCGGGTCGACAACGACGAACGCAGGCATCCTTCCGCCGCCAGGGACGTATCTCATAGATTACAACTACTACTATTCGGGCAGCACAAACTTCAGTTTGGATATTGCTGGGCTGATTGTGAGCGGCGGCATAGATGCAAACGCCTACCTCAGTGTGCCAGCCCCCCTGTGGGTGGCACCGGGAAAGGTGCTGGGTGGCAATATTGGCTTCCTCATGCTCGTTCCCATTGGCTCGAATGATGTCAAAGCTGGTCTGGCTGTGTCGGCGCCTGGTGTCCAGGCTCAAGGCAGTCGCCAGGATGAGGAGATCAAGTTCGGCGACATAGTGCCAGGCATGATGTTGGGCTGGCACCATGGAAACTGGCACTTCAAAACGCACACGCTCGTCAACGTGCCCGTCGGATTCTGGGAGCGAGGCAATCTCGCCAACATGGGCTTTAATCGTTGGGCGATTGATAACGCGGCTGCTTTTACTTGGCTCGATCCCAAGATTGGTCTGGAGCTCTCGGCGATGGCAGGCTTCACGTACAATTGGGAGAACCCGGCGACCGACTACAAGACCGGCACCGAGTTTCACATCGAATATGCCGCCGTGCAGAATTTCTCAAAACGCTTCGCGTTAGGCGTCAACGGCTTTTTCTATGATCAGGTCACAGGGGACAGCGGACCGGGAGCCGGTCTAGGTTCGTTCAAGGGGCGGGTCGCGGCCATCGGACCCGTGATGAACTTGAATTTTCAAGTCGGCAAGATTCCAGTAGCCGCCAATCTCAAGTACTTCCGCGAATTCGACGTCAAAAACCGGCTTGAGGGAAATTCCGGTTACCTCACCCTAACGATGCCGCTGTCTGTTGCTGGGCACTAGTGCGGTCAAGCCTAGTTCCAAGCCAGTGATGCGAAGAGATTCGCAACGCCGAGTGGTTTGCGACAACCCAACAGGCGAAAATCATCATCAACCAGTGGCTCAGACAACACAACAACATCCGCCCCCATCAGGCGCTCGGCATGCGACCACCCGCGCCCGAAACCCTACACAGAAGTGGCCCATAGCGAGGGGCTTTACAAGTCAGTCCATCACCTCTGTCATCACCCGACCGCGCGCGCCGCTCGGGGGCCTGACTCTCAGATACGCCGCGATCGTCGGCGCCACGTCTACCGTCTCAACCCGCCGCCCGATCCGTCCGGCCTTAATCCCCGGCCCCATCCAGATCACCGGTACGTGCGAGTCGTAGGGCCAGGGTGAGCCGTGCGAACCCGTTACCGACTGTCCGTCGAAGTCCGCTACGAACCAGTGTGGTTCGAAGACGACGTAGATATCGCCGGACCGGTCCTCGTGGAAGTTCGCCAGCACCGCGTCCGTTACCGGCGTGCGTGCTACCCGACCCGCCCGCAGGTCGTGACTCGACACGGCGTAGGCCACGCCTGGAAACTTACGCAGTTCCTCCGCCACCCCGTGCGAGACCTCGGCCAAGTCGAGGCCGTGTGCCGCAACTGTCTTGCGGTTCAGGTACAGGTAGGGCTGGAAGAACTGATCAACGAGCTCCCCTGCGACGCCGAATTTCGCCTTCAGCGCGGTGATCGCCTCACTCTTATCAATGGCGTCGAAGTTGAAGTATTCACCGCCGATCCCAAGCGTCTTGAGGTACCCCGGTGCCTCCGAAGCGCCGTGGTCCGCGGAGAGCACCACGAGCGTTTGGTCGAGCCCCACGGTCTTGTCGACATAGGCAAGAAGATCGGCGAGCGTCCGGTCCAGCCGGTGCAGGTTGTCCTCCGACTCCAGGCTCGAGGGTCCAAAGAAGTGGCCGACGTAGTCGGTCGAAGAGAAGCTGATCGACAGGTAATCGGTGATCGCGTCCGCGCCGATCTCCTCTGCAGCCATCAACGCCTTGGCAAAGTCGAGCACGATCTCGTCGCCCGCTGGGGTTAGCGTCAGCAGCGTCGTGAAGTACTTACCGTCCGCCGGTCCGTAAGCATGTGGAAACGTCCGGCCGAAGCCGGGAAAGTCCGTCTCCCACGGCATGTCGTCGGCGTTCCCGAAGAGGTAGGCAGAGGGTTCCGCACTGAGCTCCCACGATGTATTCGCGTAGGATGCCGGAACGCCCTTTGCATTCCAGGCGTCCACCCAGTCCGGATATTTGTCCATGTAGAAGGTGCTAGTCACCATCCGTCCCCCGGATTTGGAGAACCAGAACGCCTTGCCTGCGTGCCCTGCCATGGCAATCGCGCTGCGGTCCTTCACAGACACTCCGAACACCTTGGCGTCTGGGCCGAGAGACAGAGCGATCTCATCGCCAATCGTCGTGGTCTGGATGGAACGGGGCGAGCGGCCCTGGGTGGTGGCGAGGCGCAGTGTCGGGTCGATCTCGGTAGCCTGGTCAACACCACCGCCCTCACCCAGCAGCGGATACTCGGCGTCCTGCACGTTGTATCGCAGCTCGCCCGAGGCGCGGTCGAGCCAGACGTTTGCGACCATGCCGTGCACCGCCGGGTCGGTTCCGGTCGACAGCGTCGTGTGGCCGACGATGGTCTCGGTGTTGGCATGGCGATGATGCGCATTGACGTAAAATGCGCCGTCGTCGAGCAGCCGCCGGAAGCCGTCCTTACCAAAGCCCGCCGCGTAGCGGTCGATCAGGTCGCCACGCAACTGGTCCACGGTGATCTGCAGAACCAGACGGACAGGTTTGTCGGGTGTTTGCGGATGCGCCGGTGCAACTGCGAATGCCAAAAATCCGGCAGCAACGATAAAGCCACGCATGTTCCAACTCCATAATTGATAGGCTCATCGATCGCGCTGTCGACTGGTGTCAGTTCGTCGGGCCATGCCTTGGCATCGCATCCAGAACCTTTCCGGCCAGTGCCCTGTCAGCAAAGATCCGATCGGCAGCGGCGATGATGAGGTCCGCAATCCGGTAACCGGCTAGAGCGATGCGCCGATGCGCTTCATACTGCAGTTTTTTCCAATATTCGGCAGGCACCTCCGGCGCTTTATCAACCGGTGAGATTCCTTCAAGGATGTATTTCACCATGTTCCCTACTAACCGGTCAGGGTCCATGTCCTTGTTCGGATCGCTGCGCGTTTCGATCCCATAGCCGTAGGCAAAATCGACCGCTACCTGATAGCTTTCCCGGGCCCATCGCCGAAAAGCGTCGGGCCCGTCATATGGCTTCAACTCGGGCAAGGATGAGCGCGGATACTTAGCCAAAAGTGACCGGCCCCCACGGAGTAGTCCAGGCGGCATGTTAGTTCATGGCGGCTTCATCGGCTAGATGCTGCGTTGGCGCCGGAGCAAGCCGAGGCTGCGAAGGTGGCCACGCAGCAAGTGCTGGAATGAAGACCTCGGGTG